>CAVKLF010000104.1:0-6621 GCA_963657075.1 bacterium
TAGGGTGGTTACCAGAGTGGCCAAATGGGGCAGACTGTAAATCTGCTGGCTATGCCTTCGGTGGTTCGAATCCATCACCACCCACTTTTCCCAAAATAACTCAAAAATTTAAGAGTCCTGCTTTCTTTTAGAGAGTGGGACTTTTTTAATTCCACTCATTTAGTGATGATTTAAAAACAATGCGGTAAATCTTTGTCTCATTTTAATTTTTCAAGAATTAGAGAAGTTAAGAATAAATAAGCAAAAAGGCGGACTTCGAGTAAAGTCCGCCTTTTATCTGATGGGAAAACGAATTAGTTTTTCAGACTCTCCTGATACCAATCGAAGAGTTTCTTTACACCGTCCTCTATCTCTACCTTGTGAGTCCAGCCGAGGCTGTGAAGCTTATCCACAGAGATGAGTTTTCTAGGTGTGCCGTCTGGCTTGCTGGCATCAAACTCCACTGTGCCCTCAAAACCTACTGCCTTCACCACAAGCTGCGAAAGTTCACGGATGGTCAGCTCCTTGCCTGTACCCACATTGATGTGGCAGTTGCGAATCTCGCCGAGCGATGGGATGGCACCGCCACGGCCTTCAGAGTTATTGCGGTCTACCGCACCGTCTACCTTGGCGCCATAGAACACGGAAGAATACTTCTCGATACCGATAATATCCTTGAAGTCCACATTCAGGAGCACATGCACACTGGCATCCGCCATATCCTCGCTCCAGAGAAACTCACGTAGCGGAGTACCCGTACCCCAAAGCACCACCTTATTATCATAGATACCATAGAACTCCAGGGCTTTCAAGATGCGCTCATAGTCGTTGTTGCCATCCACATTGCCATCACCGATGATGGCACGGAGCTTGTCGGTAGGGTTGATGGGACGCTTGTTCATATCCACCTCTATCGAGTGCCAGTCTCCGTCGTGAATGAGCTTGGCCAGATAGATCTTGCGCATCATGGCAGGCATCACGTGGCTGTTTTCCAAGTGGAAGTTGTCGTTAGGACCATAGAGATTGGTTGGCATTACGGCGATATAGTTGGTACCATACTGAAGGTTGTAGCTCTCGCACATCTTCAGTCCGGCTATCTTGGCGATGGCGTACTCCTCATTGGTGTACTCCAATGGAGAGGTCAAGAGCACGTCCTCCTTCATAGGCTGAGGTGCATCCTTAGGATAGATGCAAGTAGAGCCCAGGAAGAGGAGTTTCTTCACGCCATGAGAGTAGGCATTGCCGATGACATTGCACTGCATCTTCATGTTCTGCATGATGAAGTCGGCACGGTAAAGCGAATTTGCCATGATGCCGCCCACGAAGGCTGCTGCCAAGACCACGGCGTCTGGCTTCTCCTCGTCGAAGAACTTTTCTACCTGATATTGGTCGGTAAGGTCCAGTTCCTTATGGCTACGTCCCACAAGGTTATTGTAACCTCTCTGCTTGAGATTGTTCCAAATCGCAGAGCCCACGAGTCCGTGGTGTCCTGCGATATAAATCTTACTATTCTTATCTAACATGAGTCTTTATTTTTTGTCAAGAATGAGAGAAAGAGAAAAAATTCTCTCATTCTCTCATTCTTGATCATAAAATATTACTTGACGATACCTTTCTCAAGATACTCCACGAGGTTGCAGCGCACACGCTCGCCAGCATCCTCGGCAGCCACCTTAGCCATGTCGCTCTCTACCATGATCTTGACGAGGTCTTCGAATGAAGTGGTGTTAGGATTCCAACCGAGCTTGGCCTTGGCCTTGGTAGGGTCGCCCCAAAGGTTTACCACGTCGGTAGGACGATAGAAGTCTGGCGACACCTCCACGAGCGTCTTGCCGATGAGCTCCTCAGGACCCTCTACGCAGATACCCTTCTCGTTCTCTTCCTTGCCTTCCCATTTCAGTTCGATGCCCACATAGTGGAAAGCCAACTGGGCGAACTCTCGTACAGAATGCTGCTTGCCTGTGGCGATAACGAAATCCTCTGGCTTCTCTGCCTGGAGGATGAGCCACATACACTCCACGTAGTCTTTGGCATAGCCCCAGTCGCGGAGCGAGTCGAGGTTGCCCAGGTAGAGTTTCTGCTGCTTGCCCTGCTTGATACGAGCGGCAGCAAGAGTTATCTTGCGGGTCACGAAAGTCTCGCCACGGCGCTCACTCTCATGGTTGAAGAGGATACCCGAGCAGCAGAACATATCGTAAGCCTCACGATACTCCTTCACGATCCAGAAACCATACTGCTTGGCTACTGCGTATGGAGAGTAAGGGTGGAATGGAGTGTTCTCGTTCTGAGGCACCTCCTCTACCTTGCCGTAAAGCTCGGAGGTAGAGGCCTGATACATGCGGCAGGTCTTCTCCAAGCCACACTGGCGGATAGCCTCCAAGATGCGGAGCACACCTGTGGCATCCACATCGGCAGTAAACTCAGGAGAGTCGAAACTTACCTGCACGTGGCTCTGGGCTGCCAGATTATACACTTCTGTTGGCTTCACCTTGTTCATCACCTGGATGATACTCATGGAGTCTCCCAGGTCTGCGTAATGCAGGTGAAAGTTGGGGGTACCCTCCAGGTGCGCGATGCGCTCGCGATAGTCGGTAGATGAGCGGCGGATGGTGCCGTGTACATCATACCCCTTGCTTAGCAACAACTCTGCCAAGTAAGAACCGTCCTGACCTGTGATACCTGTGATTAAAGCTACTTTTCTATTTTCCATTTATTTATACGTATAAATTTGAATATTCCTTCTTAAAAAATCCCTACCAGCGTGCAGAGCATTCCATTCTGTTTTGCTCTGTCAACACAATAAGGTGTAAATGACGCTGCAAAAGTACTATTTTTTTCTCAAATCATCAAACTTTCAGCCATATATTTCACTTTATGAACCATTATATCTCTTTTTGTCCCTCTATTTGTGTTTTGGGCCAGTTTACGAGATACAGCATTTCGGTGGCTCGTGTAAAGGCGGTATAGAGCCAGTGGATATAGTCGGGGGTGAGCATATCGTCGGTCATATACCCTTGGTCTACATATACATGCGCCCACTGTCCGCCCTGCGCCTTATGACAAGTTACGGCATAGGCAAACTTTACTTGCAGGGCATTGTAGTACTGGTCTTGCCGTATCGCCTTCATTCGGTCTGCCTTGAGCGGAATGTCCTGATAGTCTTCTTCTATCCGATGAAAGAGTTGTTCCTGCTGTTCATGGGTCAAGGCAGGAGCCTCGCTGGTCAAAGTATCGAGCAGCACCGTAGCCTCCATTTCGTAATTGTCGTAATCGGGGAATTGGAGCAAGAGTGTGGCAAAGTGGAATCCATAAAGCTCGATGCGATGGCTCACTCGCTTCACCTTGCACCTGTCACCATTAGCGAGGAAGGGGGGAATGTTGAGGGGGGAATGTTGAGTGTTGAATGTTGAATGTTGAGTGTTGAATTGGCTTTCCCTTCGGCCGCCGAACGTTGTTTCTTCACTCTTCCCTCTTCGTTCTTCACTCTCCTTCTCCGTCCAATAGTAATTGTTTTTCACGATCATGAGGATGTCGCCGCATTCCAGCTGCTCCTCCCTGTCGAGCACCATGTTACGAATACCTTGGTTGAAGATATTGGCCCGCTTGTTGCTGCGAGTCACTACGATGGTATCGTCCAGTCCCACCCGATGATAACTGTCGCCCAAAGCCTCTATCAGCTCGCCGCCAGGCATCTGCTTGATGTCGGCAAATCCAGCGAAATGTATCTTGGGCAGTTGGGTAATGTCATCATGCGTTATCATCTGGCGGATCATGGTAGCATTACAGAGGATGCCCGACTCCTGGCTCTGGCGCAGCACCTCATTGAGGTCGCACTCATATACCGACAAGCCATACCCCTCCAATACGGCTGCATGAAGGGCAGGCGATTCCTCCTCGCCTATCGGTGGCAACTGCGCCTTGTCGCCGATGAGCAAGAGTCGGTCGTTGTGCCCTTGATAAACAAAGTGCACCAAGTCGTCGAGCAGACACCCACTGCCAAACATCGCACCTCCCATCCCCAGATTGGCTATCATCGAAGCCTCGTCTACCATGAAGAGCGTATCAGCATAGAGATTGTCGTTCAGGTTAAACTGTCCGTCTACCCCGGCAAACGCCTTTTCCCGATAGATGCGCCGATGGATGGTGTAGGCAGGGCATCCGCTACTCAGCGAGAACACCTTTGCCGCCCTACCGGTAGGAGCCAGCAGCACCACCTTCTGATGGATAGCCTTGAGCGTACGCACGATGGCGCCCGAAAGCGAAGTCTTTCCCGTGCCGGCACTTCCCCGCAGTATCATCACGGTATGAGGATGAGGGTCTGTCATAAAACGGGCAAACACATCCAGGGCATGCGCCTGCTCGGCAGTAGGCTCAAAACCAAATTGCTGCAATATCCGATATTTCAACTCCTCTTCTGCCATCTATCTTCCCATTCTATAATTAATAATTGATAATTTAAACACGAATATTTTGTATTGTCTGCATTTTAGCGTATCTTTGCAAGCTGGAATACGCTTCTCCTGCTAGCAGAAGAACGCCTCTGCAAAAGTAACAATACTTTTTGAAATGAGAAAAAGAATAAACAATAATTATATCTTGGGGGCTTGCGTCATCGTCATGATGACCCTCTGCATCCTCAGCATCAGCCAGCCCATCCGCTTCCAGAAACAGAAGGAAAGCAGAGAGGCTGAGGTAAAGGAGAAACTGATGCTGATACGCAGTGCCGAAGAGAAGTACAAGGCCCTGCACGGGGTGTACACGGGCGATTTCGCCACACTCGTCAGGGGCAAGTACCTGAAGCCCGAAGACACCATCATCCCTTACAGCGACCATAAGAAGTTCTCGCTGTCAGCCACCACCATCGTGGGGAAGAGCGGTAAGCAGATACCCCTCATGGAGTGCGGAGCCGAATATGAGGATTACCTCGACGGACTGGACGAGAACAGCATCGACGAAATAACCGGACAAGCCAACTATGCCGGCGAATACCCCGGCCTCAAGATAGGCGACATCACGGCAGACAACAATAACGCAGGCAACTGGTAAAACATCATACAAGAATGCAGCTAACTGGCAACAAAACCCTACAAGCACGCCTCACCATCCGCGTGAGCGACCATACCCTCAGCTTTTCGGTAGTAGACCGCGAAGCCGAGCACCAAGTGATATACGAGCCTTACACCGTAAAGAGCGGAGTGTCGATGGCAGCCAATCTGCGGCAGGCTCTGAAGGAGAGCGTACTCTTGCAGCAAGGCTACCAGAAGGTGCGTGTGTATCTCGACTCCCCCATCCTGCTCGTCCCCATCGAGGAATTTCATGAGGAAGACCTTGGCTCGCTCTACCAGCACGCCTTCACGGGGCACAGCTCCGACGCCATACTCTACAGGGTGCAGCCTGCGCTCAATGCAGTGGCGGTGTTCCCCATCAACAAAGACTTGAAGATGGTAGTGGAAGACAACTTCCAGGACATTCGCTTCACCCCCATCATGCAGCCGATGTGGCACTACCTGCACCAGCGCAGTTTTACGGGCACCCATCGCAAGCTCTATGCCTACTTCCACGACAAGAAGGTAGACGTGTTCAGCTTTGAGAAAAACCGCTTCAAGTTTTTCAATTCCTTCAAGGCAGAGCACGCCAAGGATGGCCTCTACTTCATCCTCTACGTATGGAAGCAACTGGGCATGAACCAAATGCTCGACGAGCTGCACGTCTCTGGCGAGATACCCGACAAAGACTGGCTGCTCTACAACACGAAACTTTACATCAAGAAGACATTCCTCCTCAATCCCGCAGCCGAGTTCAACCGCGCTCCCATCACCGAGATCAAAGGAATGCCCTTCGACTTACTAACATTATATCTGAGCAAATAACAATGAGAATTATCACAGGACAATATAAAGGACGCCATTTCGACATACCTCGCACTTTCAAGGCGCGTCCTACCACAGACTTCGCTAAGGAAAACATCTTCAATGTGCTCCAGGGCTACATCGACTTCGAGGATGCCACAGCCCTCGACCTCTTTGCAGGCACAGGCAGCATCTCGCTCGAACTCATATCGCGAGGCTGCAAGCAAGTGGTGAGCGTGGAGGCAGACCGCGACCATGCCAACTTCATCCGCCAATGTTTTAAGAAACTGGGCGAAGAGAGGGATATTCTGGTACGTGGCGACGTATTCCGCTTCTTGAAGAGTTGCCATCAGAAGTTTGACTTCATCTTTGCCGACCCGCCTTATGCGCTGGAAAAACTCCCCGAGATACCCGACCTCATCCTCAGCGGCGATTTGCTCAACGAAGGAGGCATTCTCGTCTTCGAGCATGGCAAGACCCACGACTTCTCCGCCCATCCCCGTTTCCTGGAGCACAGAAGTTATGGCAGCGTCAACTTCTCCATATTCAGATAAACCCACAAAAAGGGCTATTGCTTTCCTGGTAGAGGGAAAACAATAGCCCTTATTTCATGATGATATTTTTTGTCAAGAATTAGAGAATTTAAGAATTTCCAGTTTGCTCTGAAGGATGAGAATGACGGGAAAGGCTTGACTAGTCAAGCCGCTGCTTCCTAAAATTCTGTTGTCTCTAGTTGTTTCTGTTGTCGTAAAATACAAAAGCTCTTTGGTTCGTAACATTTGATAGGTTTACG
>CAVKLF010000105.1:0-6531 GCA_963657075.1 bacterium
ACATCGCCCTCTGCAAGGGTAAGAAGGAGTACGACAAGCGACAGACGCTCAAGGAAAAGGAAGACCGCAGAGAGATGGATCGCGCCATCAAACGGTTTTGAGAGTGAAGAACGAAGAGTGAAGAACGAAGAATCCAAATGAAGAAGAGAGACATCAGGGAGATTATCAAAGACAAGATTCTGATACTGGATGGTGCCATGGGTACCATGATACAGAAGTACAACCTCACGGAGGAGGATTTCAGGGGCGAAAGATTCGGGGATGTACCCGGACAGATGAAGGGAAACAACGATATGCTCAATATCACCCGGCCCGACGTAATCTCCGACATTTACCGGCATTACCTGGAGGCTGGAGCCGACATCATCACTGCCAATACTTTCTCGTCGCAGCGCATCTCGCAGGCTGATTATCACCTGGAACACTGCGCACGCGAGATGGCTCGCGAGGGTGCACGCCTGGCCCGTATCGAATGCGACAAGTACTCTACACCCGACAAGCCTCGATTCGTGGCGGGCGATGTGGGGCCTACCAACAAGACCTGTTCCATGAGCCCCGACGTGAGCAACCCTGCTGCCCGCGAAATCACTTACGATGACCTCTTCGGCGATGTGTGCGAGCAAATAGACGGACTCATCGAAGGAGGCGCAGACGTCATACTCATCGAAACCATCTTCGACACGCTCAACTGCAAGGCTATGATAGACGCAGCCATCGCCATGATGAAGAAGCATGGGGTAGACTTGCCCATCATGATAAGCCTCACGGTAAGCGACTTGGCAGGGCGCACCCTCAGCGGACAGACGGTGGATGCTTTCCTGGCGAGCCTCTCGCCGTACCCCATCTTCTCCGTGGGCATGAACTGCGCCTTCGGTGCACCGCAAATGAAGCCATTCATCGAGAATATTGCCCAGGTGGCTCCATGCTATGTAAGCGCCCATCCCAACGCCGGTCTGCCTAACGAGATGGGCGAATACGACGAGACGGCTGAATCGATGGCGCCAAAAATCGCTGAATTCATCGACGAGGGGTTGGTCAACATTATAGGTGGTTGCTGCGGAACCACGCCCGAATTCATAGCCAACTATGCCTCGCTGGCCAAGGGCAAAAAGCCGCACGCCGTGGTAGAGAAACCGCCATATATGTGGCTGTCTGGACTAGACCTGCTGCAAGTAGACGACTCGGTGCATCTGCCAGTGGACGCCAGTCGCTTCGTCAACGTGGGCGAGCGCTGTAACGTGGCTGGTAGCAGGAAGTTCCTGCGATTGATTAACGAAAAGAATTATGAGGAGGCCATAGGCATCGCCCGCAAGCAAGTGGCAGACGGAGCCGCCGTGGTGGATGTCAACATGGACGACGGTCTGCTCGACGCCGAGGCCGAGATGGTGCATTTCCTCAACATGATAGCAGCCGAGCCCGACGTGGCCCGCGTGCCCATCATGATAGACTCCTCTAAATGGAGCGTCATCCTGGCTGGCCTCAAGTGCTGCCAAGGCAAATGCATCGTCAACAGTATCTCGCTAAAAGAGGGAGAGGAGGTGTTTCTCAGCCATGCCCGAGACGTGATGCGTTACGGAGCGGCAGTGGTGGTGATGTGCTTCGACGAGGTAGGTCAGGCCACCACTTACGAGCGGCGCATCGAAATAGCCCATCGTGCTTATCATCTCTTGGTAGACAAGCTGGGCATGAATCCGCTCGACATCATATTCGACCCCAACGTGCTCGCCATCGCCACAGGTATGGAGGAGCACGACAATTACGCCGTGGAATTTATCCGTGCCACCCGATGGATTCACGAAAATCTGCCAGGAGCACACGTGAGCGGAGGTGTGAGTAACCTTTCGTTCTCCTTCCGTGGCAACACGTATATCCGAGAGGCCATCCATTGCGTCTTCTTGCACCATGCCCAGCAGGTAGGCATGGACTTTGGTATCGTAAACGCCAAAGCCAGAATGGATTACAATAAGATACCTAAAGAACAGCTTGAACTTATCGAAGACGTCGTGCTAAACCGACGCAAGGGAGCCGCCGACGAACTCATCGAGCTGGCAGCCGAAATCAAAGCCAAGGCCGATGCCGCCAAAGCTGCAGCCAAGGCTGGCGGCGCACCGCCCAAGCCTGCGGCAGCTCCAGAATGGCGCAAGGACAGCGTGGAAGAACGCCTGAAGTATGCCTTGCGCAAGGGTATCACCGACTTTCTGCAGCAAGACATCGATGAAGCATTGGCCAAATATCCGCATGCAGTAAATGTAATAGAAGGGCCACTGATGGACGGCATGAACCTGGTGGGCGAACTCTTCGGCAGGGGCGAGATGTTCCTGCCACAAGTGGTAAAGACTGCACGCACGATGAAATCGGCAGTCTCCATACTCCAGCCACATATCGAGGCAGAGAAGCAAGGCGGCAGCACTTCGGCTGGCAAGATACTCATGGCCACGGTGAAGGGCGACGTGCACGACATCGGCAAGAACATCGTATGCGTGGTCATGTCGTGCAATAATTACGAAATCATCGACCTCGGAGTCATGGTGCCTGCCGAACAAATCGTGAAGAAAGCCATCGAAGAAAAGGTAGATGCCATCGGCCTGAGCGGACTGATCACTCCATCGCTGGAAGAAATGGTGCATACCGCCAAGGAAATGCAGAAGGCAGGCCTGCGCATCCCTATCATGGTGGGCGGTGCCACCACGAGCGAACTGCACGTGGCACTCAAGATAGCACCCGTATACGACGGCCCCGTCATCTGGGTGAAGGATGCCTCGCTCAACGCTGGCATCTGCGCCCGCTTCCTCAACGAGACAGAGTGCCCCAAGTTTATCGCCGAACTCACCGAGCGATACGAGCGTTTGCGCAAGGAGTACCACGAAGAGCAGGCTAAGATAGCATCGCTCAACGAGGCAAGGCAAAACAAGCTGCAACTATTTTGACGCAACGACAAGAGAAAAGAAAAGTTTTTAGGATACAAAAATATACAAGGAATATGATAAAGACTGTAATATTCGACATGGGTGGTGTAATCATCACTATAAACGATGGAGAAGCCGGCAAGCGCTTCGAGGAGCTGGGATTGAAGGATTTCAGCAAGCAGATGAACTCCTATACCCAGCAAGGCATCAACGGCGCCCTGGAAGAAGGCAAGCTGAGCGAGGAAGAATATCGCGCGGAAGTGAGTAGACAGATAGGCAGAGAGGCTTCCTTCGAAGAGATACAGCACTGCTGGCTAGGCTATGTAAAGGAGGTGCCTGTAAGCAAACTGCAGACGATAAGAAACTTGCGCAAGGAGGGCTATCGGGTAGTCTTGCTGAGCAATACAAACCCTTACATGACGGCATGGACCGACAGCGAGAAGTTTTCTGACGAAGGCTTGCCCATCGGCGATTACTTCGACGCCATGTATCGCAGCTATGAGGTAAAGTATATGAAGCCCGACGAAAACTTCTTCCGCTATGTGTTGGGGCAAGAGCAGGTCTTCCCGGGCGAATGTCTCTTTATCGATGATGGCGCCCGAAATTGTTGCGCCGCATCGGAGTTGGGCATCTACACCTATTGTCCGCAGAATGGCGAAGACTGGTGCGACAAGATATACGAATATCTGAAACAGTAGCGACGCTTACGTATAAATAAGGTAAATAATCGACGAAATATTTTGCGCTCTGCAATAAATCATGTAAATTTGTAGCCGCAAAGATTAAAATAAAAGAAAATGGCAAAGAAAAAAAGATGGCATTGTCTGCCTGGCCAGCCTCTCACAGAACTGGACAAGCAGGTGATGTATTGGGAAAACAAGGGTAAGTTGGTGCCTACGCGCGAACTGATAAAGACCCCAGAACAGATAGAGGGCATCCGTAAGAGCGGTGTCGTCAATACAGAATGTCTCGATGCCGTGGCCGAGGCTATCCGCCCGGGTATGAACACGCAGGAGATAGACGATATCTGCATGGCTTACTGCAAGGACCACAACGCCATACCAGCCTGTCTCAACTACCAGGGGTATCCTAAAAGTGTATGCACCAGCATCAACGAGGTGGTATGCCACGGCATCCCTAAGGAGGAAGATGTGCTGCAGGAAGGCGACATCGTGAATGTAGACATGACTACCATCGTAGACGGATATTTTGCTGACGCCAGCCGCATGTTTATCGTGGGTGGCAAGACCACACCGGAGAAGGAACAACTCGTGCGCGTGGCCAAGGAGTGCCTGGAGATAGGCATGGAGGCAGCCAAGCCTTACAGCTTCGTGGGCGACATCGGCCATGCCATCGAAAAGCACTGCAAGAAATATGGTTATGGCGTAGTACGCGACCTCTGCGGTCATGGCGTAGGCCTCCAGTTTCATGAGGAGCCGGAAGTGTTGCACTATGGACATAAGGGCACAGGCATGCTGCTCGTACCCGGCATGGTGTTCACCATCGAGCCTATGATCAACATGGGCTCCTGGAAGGTGTTTATCGACGCAGACGACCCATACGGATGGGAGGTGATCACTGAGGATGAGAAACCATCGGCACAGTGGGAGCACACACTCGTGATGACAGAGCATGGCGTGGAAGTGTTAACTCATTAACACTTAACATTTTTAAGAAACAATGAAGGATATATATATATTAGGTATAGAGAGTAGCTGCGACGATACATCGGCCGCAGTGCTCAAAAACGGAGTGCTGCTGAGCAATGTGACAGCCTCGCAAGAGGTGCACAGAGCCTATGGTGGCGTAGTGCCGGAGCTGGCTTCTCGCGCACACCAGCAGAACGTGGTACCCGTAGTAGACCAGGCGATAGCTCGGGCAGGCATCCAGAAAGAAGACATTTCGGCAGTGGCCTTCACCCGTGGACCGGGCTTGATGGGCTCCTTGCTCGTAGGCGTAAGCTTTGCCAAAGGTTTCGCCCGCGCCCTCAACATTCCACTCATTGACGTAAATCACCTGCAAGGTCATGTGATGGCGCACTTCATCAAGGAGAGCGATGACGACCAGAGCGCACCTCCATTCCCATTTATCTGTCTGCTGGTAAGTGGTGGCAACTCGCAAATCGTGAAGGTAAACGCATACAACGACATGGAGGTGCTAGGACAGACCATCGACGACGCTGCAGGCGAGGCGATAGACAAGTGCGCCAAGGTGCTGGAGTGGGGGTATCCAGGCGGACCTATCGTAGACAAGTACGCACGCCAGGGCAATCCTAAGGCCTTCGCATTTGCCGAGCCACACATTCCTGGCATGAACTACAGTTTCTCTGGGTTCAAGACCAGCTTCCTCTACAGCTTGCGCAAATGGGTGGCCGAAGACCCAGACTTCGTAGAAAAGAACAAGTACGACTTGGCTGCCAGCATCGAGTTTACCATCGTAGACATCCTGATGAAGAAACTCCGCTTGGCCGTTAAGCAGACAGGCATCAAGCATGTAGCGGTGGCTGGAGGTGTATCCGCCAACAATGGATTGCGCAATGCCTTCCGCGACCATGCCAAACGATTCGGCTGGACCATCTATATTCCTAAGTTCAGCTACACCACAGACAATGCCGCGATGATAGGGTGTGTGGGCACGTTCAAGTACAAGAACGGCGACTTTGCCACCATAGACCTGCCAGCGTACTCTAAGGTAACATTCAAGTAAATAACAGTGGATAGGAATCATACTATAACCCTAATTTCAAAATAATAACAAAATGGAATTCGAAAGCAAAATATTAAGCAAGAACATCTCCGAGATGTTATACAACAGTGAGAAGACAATAGGCACTGCCGAAAGCTGTACTGGCGGCCGTATCGCAGAGGCCATCATTTCCATTCCAGGAGCCAGCAATTATTTTAAGGGCGGCATCATCTCATATACCAACGAGGTGAAAGAAAATATCTTGGGCGTAAGCCATGAGGTGCTGGAGGAGCAGACTGCAGTGTGCGAGGAAGTGGCTCGCGAAATGGTGCTGGGTGCCATCAAGGCGCTGAATGTAGATTTTGCCATCTCTGCAACAGGCGTGGCAGGCCCTACTGGAGGTTCGCCATCCATCCCCGTGGGTACCATCTACATAGGCTATGGCAACAAGGACGATATAAGAGTGCACAAGCTCACCGAAGACTATGGACGCGACATCAATCTGGCCGTTGCTACCAATACGGCGCTCAAGATGATGCATGGGTTTCTCAAAGAGCGCGAAGACGAGTTGAAGCCAAACCAAGAATAAAGGGAATCTCGCCGCATTTCCTGGTCTGAAATCGAGTGGGGAATGGCGGTAATGATTCGCCAAAAACGAAGCAATATCACTAAAACCGTAAAAGTTTTATTAATATTTCTTAAATAAGCGACTCAAGCGCCGTAAAGTTTTGGGTATTCGAGATTTATTTGTAATTTTGCACTCTGTTTGGAATAGGTAATAATTAACGAATTAGAAAATTTAAGATAGAAATGTCTAAGATTTGTCAAATTACAGGTAAGAAGGCACAGCTAGGTTGTAATGTGTCTCACTCAAAGCACCGTACAAAGAGAAGCTTTGACGTTAACCTCTTCAGCAAGAAGTTCTACTATGTAGAGGAAG
>CAVKLF010000106.1:0-6504 GCA_963657075.1 bacterium
AAGGTCAACTCCCTCTGGGCGGAGATGTCGCAGGTGACTCGCGTGAATAAGCAAGACCTGTACAGCATCATCGAGTCAGACTATGTCCCGATGTTCAATCCCTTCATCGACTATCTGGAAAGCCTCCCGGAATGGCATGAGGGAGACCATGATTATATAGCAGACTTGGCTGCCACGGTGAAAGTGAAAGGAGAACCACCAGCGGATAAGCAAATGGATTCTTCACTCTTCACTTTTCGTTCTTCACTCAGAAAGTGGCTCGTAGGCATGGTCGCTTCGTGGCTCTCCGATGAGGTGGTGAACAACGTCATCCTCGTGCTCATCGGCGAGCAAGGTTCGTTTAAGACCACGTGGTTCAACTATCTCTTGCCCCCGGAGCTGAAGCAGTATTTCTACACCAAGACCAATGCCAACCGCATGTCGAAGGACGACCTCCTTACCCTTGCCCAGTATGCCCTCGTATGCTGCGAGGAGCTGGACACCATGCGCCCCTCCGAGCTCAACCAGCTCAAGGCTGCCGTCACCATGCACAGCATCGACGAGCGAGCCGCCTACGCCCATTTTCATGAGCACCGCAAGCATATCGCCTCCTTCTGTGGCACGGGCAACAATACCCAGTTTCTCAGCGACCCCACCGGCAACCGCCGTTGGCTTCCCTTCGAGGTGGAGAGCATCGTCTCGCCACGAGACCATCCTTTCCCCTACGAGGGCATCTATGCCCAGGCGTTGGCGCTCTATCGGAGCGGCTTCCAGTACTGGTTTTCCAAAGAGGAGATCCAGGAGCTAAACCGTCACAACAAGCAGTTTGAGACGCCCCGTCTCGAACATGAGTTGGTGGACCTCTACTTCCGCAAACCCCTCGATACCGAGATGGGCGAGTTTATGTCCGTAGCCCGTGCCCTGCAACTCATCAGCAACGGCATCAGCCAGAAGTTGAGTTCGATCAACGTGGGCAGGGCATTCGTGGATTTGGGCTTCAAGCGAGTGCGCACCAACAGCAGCCGTGGCTTTCTCGTGATGTGTCGCACGGCGGAAGAGATGAAGGCATACCAGCACCGCATTTCGGCTGAAGCACAGCCAGATACAGCCGAAGACTTGCCCTTCTAAACGGCAAGACATGGAGTGACAGGTGACACTTGTGACACATGTTTTCTTAAAATCCCCTCGCGCGCAGGCAGGAAAACAATATTTTTAATTTATAATTTAATATGAATATATATATAGTTATAGAAAATGCTGTCACATCTGTCATCTGTCACCAACGAAGCCTCACACAAGTCTCTCACACAAGTCTCACACGGATCTCACAGATCCCACGAATGGAAGTGACATAGATAGCACTCGTAACCAAGTTACTTAGGAGGCCTAAGTGACATAGATAGCCATCGTAACCAAGATAGTTAGAAGAAAAATCCGTCTAAGTTCCGTTTAAGTTCAGCGGATAGTACAAAAGAATCCGTGAGATCCGTGAGATACGTGTGCCAAGAATATAAACCATCAAATGAACTTATCAATGAAAATACGTAGTTACAGCAAGCAAGAGCTCGCCATGCTCTACTTCCCCGACAGCGACCCTCGCACGGCAACCTGCCATCTGATGCGCTGGATCAATCGCAACCCGATGCTCCAACAGGAGTTGAAGACCACCGGCTACTACAGCCACAGCAAGTATTTCACCTCTCGCCAAGTCTGCGCCATCCTCGATTACCTAGGCGAACCCTGACCCTGAAAGCCACAAAAGTACAGAAAAGTACACATAAGTACCTGAAAGTGCCAGAAAGTGCCAAATGGCCCTCGCCCGATGTCGTATCTTTGCATTGTCATTGAAACACAGTGATAAGAGCCGAACCCGATAGGCATGCAATTGGATTCTTCACTCTTCGTTCTTCACTCTTCACTTAAAATTATGATTCAAATAGTCTTATACCAGAACACAAACGAGAAGATCAAGGAGGCTTACCAGAAGTGGTTCCCCCGAGTAGTGAGCACGGAGACCATCGGTCTCGAAGAACTGGCCGAGCACATGGCGAGCCACAACACCCCCTTCAGCAAGGGCGCCATCCTCGGCATGCTGACCGACGCCGCAGCCTGCACCAAGGAACTTCTCCTGCTAGGCAAGAACGTGAAGTTCGCCGACATCGCCATCTTCTCCCTCGGTCTCATCGTAAAGGGCGGCGCCGCCAGCAAGGAAGAGTTCAGCGTGTCGAAGAACATCGCCGGTCTCCGTCTCCGTGCCAGAGCCACAGGCGAGCTGAAGAGCAGCAACCTCGACACCACCATCAAGCGCATCGACCTGGTCACCGGCTCCACCAATTCCTGGTCTACGGATGACACCACCGATGACGACGACAACGATCAGTCTACCGACCAGGATCAGTCTTCAGGCTCAGGCGGCAGCTCTACGGAGAGCGGCGGTACAGGTGGTAGCGGTTCTACCGAGAGCGGTGGTACCAGCGGCGGCGGTTCCAGCCTCTAGTCTTAGCGTAGCGTAAAAAGGAAGTGTGCAGGCAGGATGCAGTCCGGAGTATTCCGATGACGACACCAGGAATTAGCAAGAGGAAGATTCTTCACTCTTCGTTCATCACTCTTCACTCATCATGTACGGGTACTTGCTCATCCTGCCCTCCTTTTCTTTTATCCGCAGAACTTAGACGGAACTTAAACGGAGGAATCATCTTTTAATATTTTAATCTTTTAATCTTTTAATCTTTTAATCTTTCCCATGAATCGGCAAAACTGGAAAACCATCATCAATTTCATCATCACCGTATTGACCGCCATAGCCTCGGCTTTCTGCGTGCAATCATGTAAATAGGTCTCACACGGATCTCACAGATCTCACGGATTATACAGACATAAGTATAGAAGTAAGAGACCGCAAGGTCTAAAATCTGTGTCATCTGTGGTATCTGTGGGAGAATAAATAATATTCCAAGATCCGTGAGATCCGTGAGATCCGTGTTCGAAAAAAATAAACCATTAATCCCGTAAAAACCATGAGAAAAATAGACTTAATCATCATTCACTGTTCCGCCACTCGCGAGAACCACAACTTCACCGTAGAAGACCTCGAAGCCTGCCACAAGGCCCGTGGCTTCAGCACCATCGGCTACCACTACTACATCACCAAAGACGGCGAGATATACCCCTGCCGCCCCGAGGAGACGATCGGCGCCCATGCCCGCCACTACAACGCCCACTCCATCGGCATCTGCTACGAGGGCGGACTAGACAAAGACGGCCATCCCGCCGACACCCGTACCGAAGCCCAGAAGCGTTCGCTGCTAGAGCTCCTGAGGAGCCTCTGCCTCGACTATCCCGACGCCGAGATTATCGGCCATCGCGACCTCCCCTGGGTCAAGAAAAGCTGTCCCTGCTTCGATGTAAAGAAGTGGATTAAAGACATCGGCTTCCACATCTAAACGAAAAAGGCTCCCACAGATCTCACGGATTTCACAGATTTGTGGGAGCCTAAATTTTTCCATATTTCACGGATTTCCGTTAGGCGTTCCTTTTTCACGGATTTCCGCTAGGCGTTCCTTTTTCATCTTTTCCGCTAGGCGTTCCGACGGATTTGTAATCCGTCGTCCAAAAATGTCCCAACCTCTATTCTGCGGATTTGTAATCCGCGCCCCAGCTAGTCGCATTCTTGCTCCCGTTAGGCGTTCAGACGAGATTTACAAATCCGCAGGAACGCCTAGCGGAGTATGGAATGAGTGTAAAAAAACATTAAATATTTTGGTAAAATGATGTGGTTTGTTGAAAAATCGTTACTTTTGCAGCCGAATAACAATCTATTCGTAACACGATATCAACCTAAAATAACAAACCGCACCCCTTCAATCCTCGTTTTAGGTCATCGTACATGAAGTAGAATTAATTTACATTATTAACATATAAAACCTAAACTAACGTGAAACAAAATTTACTTAAAACAATGCTCTTTAGTACAGCACTGATGGCTGGCACTATGGGGGCGTGGGCTGATGAAGCCACGCTTAATCCAACTGCGGATACTTATCTGGATTGGACCAACAAGACAACTAACTATGGTTCTGCCACCGAACTGCAGGCAGGTATATGGCAAGAAATGTGGTCAGATGCCACTCCAGGTTTGAAGGGATATACTAGTAACATTGTTTTAATGAAATTCAATGTGAAGGAATATGCAGGAAAGATGACAAGCGTATCTTTGTCGGTGACAGGAACAAACCCCTCTACAAATAGTAATACCCGAAGCATCTATTTAGGATATTTTGACCAAACTTCATGGGATGAAAGTAGTGTAACTGCCGAAAATTCTGGTATGAATGCGAGAAATGCGAAAACATTGAATATTCATCCTTTTAATCTGAGTGTTTCTATTCCTAAAGGTAAAACACAGACCTGCACATTCTCCAGCAACGACTTGCTTGAGTATTTAAATACCAAGGCAGACGCCGATGGCAATGTCTCTTTAATCATTTATGGAGTAGGGCAGCAATGCTCAGTGGCTTCCAAAGAGTCTGAAACCAAGCCTACTCTGACCATCGAATATAGTGCAGCCCAATTGTATACTGCAACTTTTACGGAAACTACAGGAGTGACTCCTGAGGTAAAGGTATATTCTGATGAAAGTTACACAACAGAAGTGTCCGCTAGTGCTTTGGAGGCAAGCAAAACATATTATTATGTAGCCACTGCTGCTGGATATGAGGACTATAAAGGTAATTTTACCGTAGGGGAGGCAAATCCTGCAGTTTCCTTTGCTATGACCAAGAAGGAGACCTTTGCTTATAGTGTAAATCTGGTAGATGGGGATGGCAAGGTGCTCAAATCGGTTGCCTCGGTAGATAATGCTTATGAGGGTCTGGCTGTAAACTACACATATCCTAAGTATCTTACAGACGAAACGGGCAAGGTAACTTACGTTTGCACTCTTACCACATTTAGCGGGTCTGCTACGGCTAGTAAGGGCAATGCGCCAACCATTCCATACAAGGCATATAATGGAACTGCTTACTTCGTAGAAGCAGAAAGTGCCATCAGTGCAACTAATTTGACAAATGCTAATTATTCTTCGGGAGTTGCTGTAAGAGGCTTTAGTACGGAGAAAGATTTGATCACAATACCTTCCGCTGGCTTGTATCGCATCACTTATGCCGTTTGCAGCAATAATGTTAATGCTACAAGAACTCTTTATCTTTACAACAACGATACGCAGCTCGTAGAAAAGAGTGTGACATGGTCTGTAACCTATGTAGGTTTGACAGGTACAATCACAGAAAGCGACGCTGTTTCGCTTGCCAAGGGAGATGTCATTAAGGCAAAAGGCTCAGATACCAACATTATCTTAGACTATATCCTCTTGGAGAAGGTGGCTGAGACCGCTACTGTTACCGACCTCGCATACGCCTCTTATGTTCCATCTATCAATGTGGCAGTGCCAGCTGATGTAAAGGTATATACAGGTAAGGTGAATGATGAGAAGAGTGCTATCAGCCTGACAGCACTTGCTGAAGGTACAGTGATCCCAGCCGGTACAGCCGTACTCGTGGCAGGAGACGAAGGTACCTATACCTTCAACGCATCTACAGAGACTGCAACCGAACTTGCTGATAACGAACTGAAGGCTGCTACAGCCGAGACTGCAGGCGACGGCAGTACCATCTATGCTTTGGCTAAGGAGGATAGCAAACCAGTCTTCGCACTCGTCAAGAGCGGTACAGCTATCGGTGAAGGCAAAGCCTACATCGTGATTGCAAATACAGCCAATGCCAACAAGTCTTACTCACTGGGTATCGGTGATGGCGGAACCACAGGTATCACAGAGGTAAGCGGTGCAAAGGTTCAGGCCGACGGAGACTACTACACACTCCAAGGCGTGAAGACCGCTAAGCCAACCAGTGGCATTTATATCCACAATGGCAAGAAAGTAATCGTAAAAAAGTAATCAATCATTATAATAGAAAAATAGAAAAATGGAAAAGTATATCAAACCAGCAATGAATGTTGTTCAGATCAAGGCAGACGCTCTTCTCGCAGGATCTGATATAAAAACAAGTGATACCGCAAATGATGGTCCATTCTACTCTCCATCACCTACCACTAAGAGTAGCAGTGTTTGGGGAGATGATGAAGACTAATCATCCATCTTAGTTTATATAGTTTATGCAGCGCAGGTGTGCCCACACGCACACTTGCGCTGTGCGCATGTATAATATAAGGTATTTTGAGCCTAAGAAGGCGCAAAAATACGCTTAATTGTTAAAATACTGTTAAAATAAAAACTTTTTTCTCGAAACATTTGGTGGTTTCGGAAAATCGTTGTACTTTTGCACTCGCTTTTGAGAAATACACTTTCTCTTAGCAACGAAAGAAAGAGTTCTTTGAAAGATTTTACATAAACAGACAAGTAGTACAAGAAGCGGTCAACTACTTAGAAATAAGAAAGTTGACTGGGTAAAAGAAACGAACCGTCAAGAAATTGACATTCAGGTTTACTAAGCTTCAATAAAACGCAAT
>CAVKLF010000107.1:0-6494 GCA_963657075.1 bacterium
ACAGCGTTCAGATTCACGGCGCCCGATGGTTTCAGCTGTACCTTCATTCCCTCTTTGGCTGGAATGATTGTGTCTTCATAACCAATATAGGTTATCTTTAATTTCGCACCGGGCTTCGCACTTACACTGAAGTTACCATCCATATCTGTAATGGTACCCTGCGTAGCACTTCCGCCAACAATCAATACTGTAGCACCAATAACAGGCTCGCCAGTCTCATCGACTACCGTTCCCTTGACGCTCTTAGCCTGTTGCACATTCAGCACCTCGGCATGAACTTGCCCCCCCATAGCGGGCGCAAGCACCAAAGCTGAACATACCAAAGCAAATGGCAGAACAGACTTTTTAAGTAATTCGTTTTGTTTGCTCATATTTCAATAAAGGTTTGTTGTCTCACTTCATCAAGCGACCTAGACGTTGAAATATCGTAAAATATTCAATTATTAGGCATGGCTTTTAGGTTTATATCTTATATCTAATGGGTTTATAGCATTAATTCACGTGCAAAATTACCGCAGAAGGGGCACTTAGCACCACAATATTTGATTATTAACCTCTTTTTTTTGATAACAACCCTAAAAACTTGTTTAAGTTCCCTATCAAACGTTTTGTTCTGTAACACAGAATCAACAATCCATGACAGAGAACAAAAAATATCTTAATAATTTTCCACCTTTCCCTAAATCTTCATTTTCCTACATAATAATAATAAAGGTGCAAGAAAGCGCAAATCACACTTCATCAGATGGATTTACCTTCAAAAATTCGTTCTTTTATCCAAAGAAACACAAAATTAATAACTTTTTAATCATATAAAAAGGTATTACGGATTTTTTTTATTACATTTGCAAACCGAAAGAATATAGCAACCCAAATCAAGACATTATACAAAAACAAGCATGCAGACTAGCAAATATCTTTTGGCAACAGAAAGAGATGCCGAATGGGGGCTCACCATCAGCACCGTAGGATATGAGGAAATTGCGCCCTTCGAGGACTATCCTACCAAAGGGCACGCCGATGGCTACTACTTCGACATTCAGAAAGGTCGGACTCTCGACGAATACCAACTCCTCTACCAACCCGAGGGGGAAGGGGTATTCCAGTCTGCCCACATCCCCGAGACTCCCATCAAGGCTGGTGACATTTTCCTGCTCTTCCCTGGAGAGTGGCACTCTTACCATCCGTCGATTGCCAAGGGATGGAAAAGCCACTGGATAGGATTCAAGGGCAAAAACATCAACGACCGCGTGAAGGCAGGATTTCTGTCTCCCGAGAAACCCATCTACCACGTAGGCTTCAGTAATGAAATCATCGGTCTCTACGAAGAAGCTTACCACACTGCCGTAGAAGAGGCAGCCTATGCACAACAAACTTTAGCAGGCATCACCAACCATCTCATTGGCAAGATGTACTCCCTGGAGCGCAACATCATCCTGAACAAAGACTCCAAGCATGTAGACTTGATCAGCAAGGCTCGTTATCGCATCCGCGAGTCTTTGGAAGACGACCTCACGATCCAAGAACTGGCGCAAGAACTGGGCATCAGCTACTCTTCTTTCCGCAAGCTATTCAAGGAACATACAGGATTTGCTCCCGCTCTCTACCAGCAAAACCTCAAGTTGCAAAGAGCCAAAGAGCTACTGTCTACGACAGACGAGAGCATCAAGGAGATAGCCTATCGACTCAACTTTGAATCGCCAGACTATTTCTCAGCCAAATTCAAGAGCCAAACAGGCATGAAACCATCCGATTTCAGAAACATGAATAGATAACAGTGGGCACTTGGCTCACTGTTTTTCTTTTTATATGCTAAGCCAAAAAACAATGCACGAAAATCATTTTCTATTGGTTACTACCACGAGATAGCCGTATCTTTGCAACCGACTATCATAGCAAAAACAACTAAAAAACTTAAGAACAGCATGACAGAAAACAAATACTTCTTCGCTGTGGACTTGGGTGCCACCAGCGGAAGAACCATCATCGGCAACTTAGCAGATGGTAAGTTCAGTCTTGAGGAGTTGACTCGTTTCGACAACAACCTCATCGAGACTGGAGGTCATTTCTATTGGGACATCTACGCCCTCTATTTCGAAATCATCAAGGGATTGAAGTTGGTCGCACAGCGCGGCGTTCACATCGAGAGCATCGGTATCGATACTTGGGGATGCGACTTCGTATATGTGGGTAAGGACAATGCCATCCTCAGAAATCCAATGGCTTATCGCGACCCTCATACCTTCGGCATGATGGAGAAATACTTCGACGAGAAAATCGCCAAGGAGAAAGTTTACGAGAAAACTGGCATCCAGTTTATGAACTTCAACTCTCTCTTCCAAATCTACGCCATGCGCCAAGCAGGCAACGTGGCATTGGAAAACGCAGAGAAAATACTCTTCATACCAGACGCTCTGAGCTACATGCTGACGGGCAAGGCTATCTGCGAATACACCGTGGCCTCTACCTCCCAGATTCTCAACCCTATAACCAAGGATTTGGACGAAGACTTGGTAGAAAGTCTCGGCTTGAAGCGCTCGCAATTTGGAGAGATGACAACACCTGCCACCATCATCGGAACCCTAACAGAGGAAGTGCAGAAGATGACGGGGCTGAGTGCAGTGCCTGTCATCGCAGTAGCCGGCCATGACACCGCTAGCGCTGTGGCTGCCGTACCTGCCAAGAACGAGGAGTTTGCCTACCTCAGTTCCGGCACTTGGAGCCTGATGGGCATCGAGACCAAGACCGCGATTATCAACGACCGCAGTTTCGACCTCAACTTCACCAACGAGGGCGGAATCGAGGGCACTACCCGATTCCTCAAAAACATCTGTGGCATGTGGATTTATGAGCGTTGCCGCAAGGAATGGAAAGATGAAGCTGCAGCCAACGGCACCGACCAGGCGTGCCTGGCTCACACTGCCCTGATAGCAGAGGCGATGAAGCAACCTGCCTTCCAGAGCATTATCAATCCTGACGACGCCGTATTTGCCAACCCATCTTCCATGGTGGAAGCCATCAAGAAATATTGCAAGAAGACCAACCAGCATGTGCCTGAGACATACGGTGAGTTCTGCCGTTGCATCTTCGAGAGTTTGGCACTCCGCTATCGCCAGATATTTACATGGCTCAAGGAGTTTGCCGATTTCGACATTCATGTGCTCCACATCATCGGAGGAGGTTCGCTCAACAAATACCTCAACCAATTTACAGCCAACAGTTGTGGAGTAACCGTATTGGCTGGTCCTCAGGAAGGTACAGCCATCGGCAACATCATGTTGCAGGCTAAAGCATCAGGACTTGTAAAGGACATTTGGGAGATGAGACAAATCATCGCCAACTCACTCGACCTCCAACAGTTTGAGCCACAAGACAAGGAGATTTGGGACAACGCCTACGAGCGTTTCATCGAAATCACCAAGTAACAAAACAAAGTATTATCAATAACAACAAACAATAAAACTAAAGACAAATTATGAAAGCAGATTTGATCATTAAGAATTATGAGATTGCTAAAGAGCGCTATGCAGCTCTCGGTGTGGATACAGACAAGGCTATCGAGACATTGGAGAAGACTCCTATCTCCTTGCACTGCTGGCAGGCTGACGATGTAGTTGGCTTTGAGCGTGGTGAGGCTGCATCTGGTGGTATCCAGAGCACTGGCAACTACCCAGGCAAGGCTCGCAATATCGATGAGTTGCGCCAGGACATCGAGAAGGTAAACTCTCTCTTGGCTGGTACATTCCGCCTCAATCTCCACGAAATCTATGGCGAGTTCGGTGGCAAGCAGATCGACCGCAACGAGGTAACTGTAGACCAGTTCACAGGTTGGATGCAGTGGGCTAAGGAGCAGAACATGAAGCTTGACTTCAACTCCACCTCTTTCTCTCACCCCAAGAGCGGCAACCTCTCACTCTCTAACCCAGACCCAGCAATCCGTGAATTCTGGATTGAGCACACCAAGCGTTGCCGTCGCATTGCAGACGCTATGGGTAAATTCCAGAACGACCCATGTATCATGAACATCTGGGTACACGACGGTTCTAAGGACTTGACCGTAGAGAAGGGACGCTATCGTGAGATTTTGAAGAACTCGCTCGATGAGATTCTCGCAGAAGACCTTCCTAACATGAAGCCATGCTTGGAGGCTAAGCTCTTCGGTATCGGTTTGGAGGCTTACACCGTAGGTTCTCACGACTTCTACGCAGGCTATTGCGCTAAGAACAACGTGATGTACACACTCGACACAGGTCACTATGAGCCAACAGAGAACGTATCAGATGCCGTTTCTGCCCTCTTGCTCTTCGTACCAGAATTGATGCTTCACGTATCTCGCCCAATGCACTGGGATTCAGACCACGTAACACTCTTCGACGACAACACACGCAACCTCTTCTCTGAGTTGGTACGTGCCAATGCTCTCGACCGTGCTCACATCGGTCTCGACTACTTTGATGGCTCTATCAACCGTATCGGTGCTTACATCGTAGGTGTACGTGCAGCCCAGAAGTCATTGCTCCAGGCATTCTTGGAGCCTCTTGACACCTTGCGCAAGTACGAGGATGAGGGTAAGCTCTTCCAGCGCTTGGCTCTCTTGGAGGAAGAGAAGACATTGCCATTCGGTGCAGTTTACGATTACTTCAACCTGAAGAACAACATCCCTGTAGGCGAGGAGTACATCGCAGACGTAGAGAAATACGAGGCAGAGGTTCTCGCTAAGCGTGCATAAGTGAAGTGAAGAGTGAAGAACGAAGAGTGAAGAATTCAATGGCCTTATGGATAGGCTGGCACATGAATTCTTCGTTCTTCACTCTTCGCTCTTCACTTTTAAAATCTTACATTCACTCTTCACTTAATAACTAAACAATGGAAATTATCATTGGACTATTAATCATAGCAATTGGAGCTTTTTGTCAATCCAGCTGCTATGTTCCTATCAATAAAATCAAAGACTGGAGTTGGGAATCATATTGGATTGTACAGGGCGTGTTTGCATGGCTTGTGTTACCTTTCCTAGGAGCTATGCTCGCAGTGCCAGCAGGTCATTCATTCTTCGAGCTTTTTGATGGATATGGATTCAACGTAGCCATGACCATGCTCTTCGGAGTACTTTGGGGTGTGGGCGGACTGACATTCGGTCTCTCCATGCGCTATCTTGGCGTGGCACTCGGCCAGAGCATCGCCCTCGGAACTTGTGCAGGCTTGGGAACCATCATGGGACCAGTGCTGCTCAATATCTTCTTCCCGGAGATGGACGCCTTGTCATCACTCACATTCAGCGTCATACTCGGCGTGGTGGTAACACTTCTCGGCATCGCCATTATCGGTGTGGCAGGCAGCATGAAGGCTTCATCCCTCTCCGAAGAGGAAAAGAAAGCGGCTGTAAAGGACTTCAATTTTCCTAAGGGACTTGCCATTGCCCTCTTGGCGGGATTTATGAGCGGATGCTTCAATGTGGGTCTCGCCTTCGGCGCAGACATCAACTTTGGCACTTTGACTCCAGATATGTACAAGACATTGCCAGCCACCTTCCTCGTAACCTGTGGTGGTTTCGTTACCAATGCCATCTACTGCTTTTATCAGAACAGCAAAAACGGCACTTGGGGCGACTACAAGAAACAGGAAGTTTGGGGCAACAACCTCGTGTTCTGTGCCTTGGCAGGTGCCTTGTGGTACAGCCAGTTCTTCGGTTTGTCATTGGGCAAGGGTTTTCTCACCGAGTCGCCTACCCTCATGACTCTCTCCTTCTGCATCCTCATGGCGCTCAACGTAGTGTTCTCCAATGTTTGGGGCATCATCCTCAAGGAATGGAAGGGCTGCTCACAGAAGACCATCGTAACACTGGTAATCGGCATCATCGTCTTGATTATTTCAAGTTTCCTGCCACAGCTGATATAAATTAGAGGGAAGTTAAGGGAAGTTAGAGGGAAGTTAAGGGACAACAGCCCAACTTGATGATGAAAAATACCAGCAATAAAGGTATTGTCCCTTAACTTCCCAAGCTCTCGTAGAGAGCGATAACTTCCCTTAACTCCTCTTAAATTCCCCAATAAAACAATCAAACATTGAATAAGATGAAACGTTTTGCATTCAAGATGTATCTCAAAAAGGGATGCGAGAAAGAATATGCCAAGCGCCATGCTGCGATTTGGCCCGAGTTGAAACAGATGATCAAAGACCAAGGTGTAAGCGACTACAGCATTTTCTGGGACAAGGACACCAACCTGCTCTTCGCCGTGCAGAAGTGCGACAACGACACCAACAGCCAGGACACCACCAACGTAGATCCTATCACGCAGAAATGGTGGGACATGATGGCAGATATCATGGAAGTAAATCCAGACAATTCACCTGTCAGCATTCCTCTGGAAGAACTCTTCCACATGGACTAAGGCCATTGCTCACAGTATGAAACAGAGTGCCCAAATAGCGATTGACTAATTGGGCACTCCTATATAAATGCACCATTCTAACCTTTTTCAGCTTGCCGACTA
>CAVKLF010000108.1:0-6374 GCA_963657075.1 bacterium
TATTGTTATGGATGCTAAATTCGGCAATTTTTCTGAGATGGCCAACCTCCTTAGTATTAAATTTCGCGTCAATACTGATTTGACGGTACTTTTCTCCCGTTTTGCCTTAGGACGCATGCTCTTACACATGGGCATGAAGAAGGAACAGGGATATTCACTGGTGCAACTCATTATAGCCTTATGCATGTTCCGTGTGTGCGGCGACATCCACATGAAAGGCGTCTGCCGGGTGTTTTCGAACGGACAAGTGGGGCTGATGTTTTCCATTCTGTGCATATTATTCATCTTCAGTGTCTACGACTTTTTCGGCAAAAGGAGCAATCTCAAATTCTAATATGCTTGAAGGTATTCCCATCTCTTTGAACAGATAGGTCAAGATGCTTCTTTTGGTATTGGTGCTGCATGAAGTGTGAACATAGCAACGCTCTGCAATTTTGCTTCTATCCTTACTATCTGTTTCGTGCACCCAATAATTTTTACTTGACAGATAGGTCATAGACGACGGATTTTCATTGTACATTAGCTTGCAAACCTGCTCGAGCATTTGTTTCCATGTCCATACTTGATGGCGTTCATTCCGATATCGAAATCCTATTATGGTGCGACCTGTCAGTTCATATTCGTCCTCATCAAAGGAAACCAGTTCATAGTCTTTTTCTAATGGAATGTATTCTGTTTGAATCATTGGCCAAAGGTGCAAGAAATTGTCTAGAAGAATATTCTGGCGTTCCTTTATTTCTTCCAATGTCCATTTGATGCAGTGCTTCAAATAGTTAGAGAGGCAGAAAGCGGAATTGTCAAAGCCATTCACTTTATTGCCTTTTTTGTCAATATACCCTTCCTTCTTCTCTTGAAAAGAATGATTACTATATGAAGTGTTGAACCCCGTCAATGTCAGATTGGCGAATGTGTGAAGGTAGGTGTTATGAATTTCTTCCCATTTGTCACCCAGTTCCTGCTTCCATTGTGGTGTCAAGGTTTGTGGCATAATATGCTCGATTGTAAAAGTGCCATCCTTCATTTTCTCCACAATGGTGTCATTGGCCTCTGGGCTATTCTCGTTCTCCATTCGCTCAAACAAGAAATTGCGATAACTGCTTGGAATGCGATAGATTTGCCTTGTGGGGAAGTTGTCTTTCACCTCCAGGTCTGTAGGGAATGCCGATGTTCCCTGCTTGCGAAGCAATACATAATTCAATAGCTGAGAATATGGAACGGAAAGTTCCACTTGTCGCTGTTCATGACGCTTATATATCTTCAATATATCAGAATGAAGTATAGCAAACATCTTCTGCATCGCATTAGCTGCATAGTTGCAGATGATACGACGTGCCCAATAATTCTCTACGGTGTCAAGCACTTTGTATATCTCGTCTTCGTCTAAGTCTCGCTCTGTAGCATAATCAAAGAAGGATAGCAGAAATGGCAAGTGGACAGTTGTTCCTATATACGAAATTTGCTTTAACTTGCGGTCAATGCGCTCATTACCGGTCTCGCCCTTTACTATTTGCCGGTAATATTTGGCATATTTAAGCATATCCGCCAAAAGTGTTCGACGCGCGATGTGTGCCTGTTCATCATACGATTTAAAGTCAAAATACATATCATCAATGTTACTAATGACCCCTCTTTTAATGGTAAGATAGTCACGAATGAACATGGTCGGTTCGCCATCTGTTAGTTTTTCTATTTTTCCCCAGTATGTATGATAGTATTCTTCTTGTTCTTTCGCCGTTAATGACATCAAAAGATAGTTGCGCACTTTGTCAGCCTCTTCGAGGTCTTTCCCACATGAGTTTAATGACTCGAAAATGAGCTGAGGGTTATCATTTGAGTCGAGGCATATATCTATGATTATAAGTTTCTCAATAGCTTCTATCAGGTCGGTAAAGGAAAGATCACTCGCCTTTATCATTTGATAAAACAACAGATAATTGGATGTAATGCCAGAGTTTTTGATAAACGATTCTGTCTGGTTTTCAAAGAGTGCATCATAAGCCTCCAAATCTCCTTCTATCGGTTTAAGCTTAATCTTTCTGTCGCTACGTCGACGCACGGCATAGAGATAGTTTTTGCGAACTTCCTCTATGTCTTCATCGCCTTTCTGCATATCTCCGTTAGCCACGGCATTCAGGCCTGCAAGTATTAGTAATGACAGTGTTGTGATGCGTTGTTGACCATCGATGATAAGTAGATCATCTTCTGTCTCGCTGGCTTTGGTGGATACAATACTTCCAAAGAAATGACTATGTATTCCGTCTCTATTAATTTTCTTCAAATCTTCAAAGAGACGCGAACAATGTTTCTGCTGCCAGGCATATTTACGTTGGTATAATGGGATTATAAACAGAGTCTTGGCTCCGTAGAAATAATCACTTATTTTCGTCGCATCACGCATATTACTATCAATTATGTTGTTATACTTTTATAGACCAAAAATCAGATGTCATACTTCGCCTTCAGTTCTTCGTAACACATGCCTGTCACATAGACATATAGGGTGACGAATGCCTTGATATTCTCGTCAAGTTGTGCTTCCGACAGGAGATAGGAGGCATGCGCTCCGTTGCCATTCGTGGTGTTGCGATTGTTGCGAATGATATTCAGATAGCCAGACAACTTTTGCTCAGTCTCTCTTGTACTGTAGCGCAGACGCTTCAGGCAGTCGAAGGCAAAGATGCAGGTGCTTAGCGTCACCTTGTCACTGTCACCCGAAGGACGCAGCTCCTCGCCGTGTATCATGTAGTATATCTTCTTCAAGAACACCTCAAACTTTACAGAGAGATTGCCTGAGTTGACGTGCTTGTCAATGATGTTCACCTTCTTTCTTCCGAAGAGTTCGTCGATGGCTTTATACAAGTCCAGTCCCACGCCATCTACACTCGGGATGGTGTGGGTGGTCAGTATCTTGAAGAAACTCTCCACTACATCCTTCGTCAGCGGCATGTTGGGCACTTTGCGCAAATCACGTTTCACGAGTTCGCGCAGGTTATCCTTCATCTCGTCCATTGTGAGCTTGTTGCTTTCCTCACGCTCCTGCTGCTGTTCGGGGTTCTCCTGCGGATGCTCTTCCTCGGGCAACTCGTCGGGGATGTTCACGTCGAGCAACGAGTCTGCGTTCTGATAAGCGTAGATGATTTTCGCTCTGTCGCTGGGGTCGAGGATGAAGCGGCGTACGATGCTCGACAGGTTGGTGATGACAAATCGTTTGGGTACTTCCTGACCGGTCACCTTCTTCAGAAAATCTACAGCCAGAGCCTTGTCGAGCGTATGGATAAGTTCATCGAAACGCCCATGCTCGTTGATGTTCTCTGCCGTTGTGTCCTTGGCGAGGAGGTCTTTCAGCCGGTTGACGTTCAGTCCCGTTGCTTCGGCAAGTGTATATACCTGTTGGTCGCACTCCCGCTTCTGGTAGTCGAGGATATAGTCATAGATGGTTTTGTCCTTTTCCAGATGCAGGTCACCGCTTTCTATATCGTGCAGGATGCGCAGGGCTGTGCGCTGGTCACGCTGCGAGAGCGAAGCAAACGCATTGTGCAGGTCACGCTGTGCCGCCTTCACCAGTTCGCTGCCGGGACCTGTGGTATAGAGATTCTTGATGAACTTGACAAACTTCTCGTTGATATACTCGGCGTCAATCGTCCCTGCACCAGTCTCCGTGATGTAGGCTTCCAGTTGATACACATCATCGTCATCGCTTCCTCCACTCGGTTTAGAGGTGAAGAGTTCACGGTAGCGTTGGAGCAGAATCTTGTAGGTCTGCTCATCGAAAGCGAGTTTCACGGAGGTCCAACCGCTGGAGTGCGGAAACTCATATTCCTGTTTTTCCCACACGAAGCCCTGCATCTTGCTGGCCTCGATACGCCGGGTCATCTCACAAAACTCCTTGGCGAATTTCTTCTTCGATGCCTCTGCCTGTGGCAGTGTGGCATAGTATTCGACGCCCTCGGCAGCGAACAGTGCATCTATGGCCTTGAAGTTCTCGTTGATATACTCCAGATTCGCCTCAAGTTTGTCAGTAAATACCGACAGCGGTTGGTTGACGTAGAGTTCCAGCGCATCGTCGATGTTCTTCTTCATCCGTTCAGGTCGGGTGAAATACTTGATGATGCCGAATGGCTTCTCAGGACCGAACAGTCGGTTGGTGCGTGAGAAAGCCTGGATCACATCCACATACTGCATCAACTTATCTACATAGAGCGTGTTTACCCACTTGGAGTCGTAGCCCGTGAGCATCTGTGTCACCACGATGAGCATGTCTATTTGCTGCGACTTCTCCAAGTGCTGGTAGGGAGCCTTGTGCGCCAGGCGCTTGGCCACGTCCTTCTTGTATTTGGCATAGGTGGACTGCTGGAATGTGGTGTCGTACTTTTGGTTATAGTCGTCGAGCATCTCCAGGATGGCATCCTCCTTGTATTCGCCGCCTCCGTTGTTGTCGATGCTGTCGTCGAAGATGGCGGTCACGTTGTACTCAGGGTAGTTCTCCTTGAAGAGATGGTAGTACTCTATGGCTTCAGGGATATTCTTCGTGGCGAGGATGGCATGAAACTTACCGTTGCGGCTAAGCATCGGGCGTTCCTCCACTATCTTGTGCATCACAGCCTGATGGTGCTCATCCGTCTGATAGAGGCTTTTGGCTTCATCCTCCACCTTTATCATGTCGGTCTCGTGCATCCACTTGTTGTAGATGTCCACCTTGTCCTTGTCTGCCTTAATCTCGTCGAATGTCTCCGCCTCCACGGCACGCAGCGCCACTGCCTGCCGAATCTCCTGCTGTGGGAAGGTGTCCTCGCGGTAGAGGTCGAATCCCAACACGTTGCCGTCGGGAATGCCGCTGGCAAGGGTGTATTTGTGAAGCATGTCGCCGAAGATCACCTCGGTGGTCATCTCGCCGTGGGCATTCTCCGGGAAGATGGGAGTGCCGGTGAAGCCGAAGAGCACCGCACGGGGGAAGGTGTTCTTGATGGTGAGGAGCATGCCGCTGCCACTCTCCTTGCCACTGCCTGTCACACTGCGGTGACACTCGTCCACGATGAACACCACACGCTTGTCGTTGATCTTCGTGATGGTGGACTGCGGCACATTGTTCTCGCGTGTGATGCGGCTCATCTTCTGGATGGAGGTGACGATGAGGTTCTCGTCCTTGTCTTCGCTCTCCAGCACACGGATCAGGTTTTGCGTGTCTTCTGTGTCGAGCACATTGTCGTCGGCATTGGCGAAGCCACGGTATTCGTCGGCACTCTGCGTGCTCAGTTCGATGCGGTCGAGCAGGAACACCACCTTGTCGGCATCGCCAGCCTTGGCTATAAGTTGCGCCGCCTTGAAGGAGGTCATCGTCTTGCCCGAACCTGTGGTGTGCCAGATGAAGCCGCCGCGGTGGGTGTGGTCGTCCCAATTGGTGGCATGCACCTTTTCTCCTATTTTCGTCACGGCGAAATACTGGTAACTGCGCAGCACCTTCAGCGTCTCGTCCTTGTCGTCGGCAATGGTGTAGTAGCCTATCATCTGGTGGGCCATAGGGATGGAGAGCAGGTTGGCTCCGATGCGCTTCCAGTCGTGCACCTCCTCGTTGTTGAAGTCGGCCCAGTGGAAATAGAAGCTGGGCGAGAAATTCTCCGACTTGCCGGGATTGGCGAAGTAGAGGGTCTTCTCTGGTGTCATCGCCACGAAGATCTGCACCAAAGAAAAAATGCCGCGGCTGAACACACCCTCGTGGGCATATTTCTTGATCTGGTTGACGGCTTGCGTCACATCTACGCCCGAGCGTTTCAGTTCGATGTGGATCACGGGCATGCCGTTGATGAGCAGCATCACGTCGCCACGCCGTGTGCTTGCCAGTGGGTGTTTGGTCTGGAACTTCGGCTGGCGCACTATCTGATAGACGCTCTGCCCGGCGCGTATCTCCTTGGCATCGAAGATTTTCAGATACACCTCCTTGCCATAGTTTATCTTGTCTTTCTCGTTGTCGCGCTTTATCGTCACCAGTCCGCCACCGATGAACTTGCTCACCTCGTATGGATTCTTTAGGGCGTCCACTTGGGTGATGATTTGCTGCATCTCCGTGTCGGTGAGCGAGAAGTCGCCCAGACGGTTCACATCGCGGTTGTTGTTAAAGATGATGGAAGCCCAATTCTTTATCAAGTCTTCCTCCGTGGGGTTCTTGATAACTCCGGGTTCCCAACCATGCTGTGGGAGCAACTTGGCGAGTGCTTCCTCGAAGTCCAGTTCCTTTGTGAAAGGACGTATCAATACATCTACTGGCATAGTGTTATATAGTTTTTATTTTTAATTCTGTGTTATATTAATAACCCATAATCCGTTTTTGGCACTACCTTGACGAGAGAGAATCTGCAAATCACGCAGTTTCTTAATCT
>CAVKLF010000109.1:0-6320 GCA_963657075.1 bacterium
TTTTTTGCAGGAATCTTGTCATAAGTAAGTAGGGCTGTTGTCCCCTAAATTCCCCCTAAATTCCCTTAACTTCTTTAACTTCCTACACTTCAGAAAGCTGAATTATTAATTGTTAATTATAAATTATCAATTTCCAAGCGCCTGCTTAATATCCTCGAAAAGATCGTCAACGTCTTCAAGACCAATGCTCAAGCGCACGGTCGTATCGAGTACATCCATGCTGGCACGCTCCTCATCCGAGAAACCACCGAAGATAGTGCTCGCGGGATGAATGGCAAGGGTGCGGTTGTCGAAGAGATTGGTAGCACGATGGATGAGCTGAAGATGGTTGATAAAAGAGAAACAGGCATCCTTGTCTGCCAAGTCGATGCAGACCATAGCTCCTGCCGTCTTGCCAAACTGCCTTTGGGCTAGCGCATGATAAGGATTATCCTCCAAGCCTACATAGTTGACACGCTTAATCTGAGGCAACTGCTGGAGACGCTTAGCGAGCTCCATGGCATTGGCAGACTGTACACGATAACGAGCATCGAGTGTCTCCAGACCGATGGTCTGCATATACGCCACCTGCGGAGTCATGTAGGCGCCGAAATTAAAAAGTTGCTCACCATAGAGACGCTTACCGAAGTCGGCTGCGTATTCTGTACCATAATCGATAACCACGCCGCCTAGCGAGGTAGCACCACCACTCACATACTTGGTACTAGACACCACCTCGATGTCTACACCCATCGCATGACTTGAGAACTGGGTAAAAGGAATGGTTGTAGTATCAGCCACCAAGGGCACCTGCTTTTCGTGGGCAGCCTCGGCAAGGGCAGAGAGGTCTGCCACTTCCATCTGCGGATTGGTGATAATCTCCAGGAACACGCAACAAGTATTCTCGTCTATGGCTTCTCTCACATCCTCTACGCTAGTAAGGTCGCGAAGTCGCACCTCCACGCCAAAGCGACTCAAGGTACCAACAAGCAAGGCATAGGTATTGCCGAAAAGATGCTTGGAGGTAACGATATTCTTACCCTGGGCAGAGAGGGCGATAATCGTATTGCAGATGGCAGCCATACCCGAATTGAAGGCTGTCACCTTCTTAGCATCAGTCAAGGCAGCCACACGGCGCTCAAAATTAGTCACCGTAGGATTCTCCACTCTAGAATAATCGGGGGCGGCGATGCGGTCTGTGAAGGCATCTGCCATCGTCTGCGCATCAGCAAATTCATAGGCCACGGCATTATATACGGGCATACTAAGAGCATCGTAAGCATCACGACGGTCGAATGCCACATGGATAGCTTGTGTTTGTTTTTTCATCTCTATGATTTCTATTTTACCTTAAATATCTATTATTTGGCTGCAAAAGTACTAAAAAAATATGAGATACCATCACCTTCGACAAGGGAATTTTATGAGAAATATCACGTCGAGAAAGTGGAGCGATATAATATTTGACAGAAAAATGCGTTTATAGAGTATGAAACAGAAAATCATTATATTCGCTATATGCCTCGTAGCCACGCTAAAGATGATGGCACAGGACTTTACACTGCAAGGCAGGGTTATGGACGAAGACAACAACCCAGTAGAACTTGCCTCAGTATCGGTGGTAAGCCAGGGGAAGGTAGCCCTTACCAACCTGAAGGGCGAGTTTAGTCTACACTTGCATTCCGCTGACAGTGTGACAGTTAAGTTTTCCATGATAGGCTACAAGGCCAAGACGAGAGTACTGAGAAAGCCACGCGGAAAACAGACACTGCAAATTGTGCTACGCACCGATGAAAACATGCTGGCAGATGTCAACGTAACGGCAGACAAGATACAGTCTGACCAGACGCAAGAGCTGAAGGTAAAAGACATGAAGTCGGCCCCTTCAGCCAACGGCAACGCCGTAGAAGGACTGATACAGCAACAAGCAGGCGTTAGCACCCACAGCGAACTGTCGTCGCAGTACAATGTACGTGGCGGTGCATTCGACGAAAACTCCGTGTATATAAATAATGTAGAAGTATACCGACCATTCCTCGTACGCAGCGGTCAACAAGAGGGTCTATCCGTCATCAATCCTTACATGGTAGACAAGATTGGATTCTCCACAGGAGGCTTTGCTGCCAAGTACGGCGACAAGATGAGTTCGGCACTCGACATCACATACAAGACCTTACAGGCAAAGGGCAAAAAGCCCATCGTGGAGGGTAGTTTTGCTGCCAGTCTATTAGGCGCCGATGCCTACATCGGACTGGGCACCAAGAAGTTATCATGGCTCAACAGCGTAAGATACAAGACCACATCCTACCTGCTCGGTTCACTGGAAACCAAGGGCGAATACAAGCCTAACTATCTAGACTACCAGACCTACCTGAGCTACCAGCCCAACAAGCGTTGGAAGATAGACTTTATCGGCAACATCTCGGACAACCACTACAACTTTGAACCTTCCGACCGAGAGACCACCTTCGGTACGATGGAGAATGTAAAGAGTTTCCGTGTTTACTTTGACGGACAGGAAAAAGACCGCTTCCTCACCTACTTCGGCACACTCGGCATCACCCGCAATATCACCGACAAGACCAGCATATCATTGCTAGGAAGTGCATTTTACAGCAAGGAGCAAGAGAAGTATGACATACAGGGCCAATATTGGCTCAACCAAACCGAGACATCGGAAAATCTCGGCGTGGGCACCTACTTCGAGCACGCACGCAACTACCTAACGGCTCGTGTGATGAGCGCCAAACTGATGCTGAAGCACAAGGCAAAGAAGCACGACACAGAAGCTGCACTCACCATCAAACGCGAGCACATCGAAGAAAACTCCGTGGAATACGAGATGCGAGACTCCGCAGGATATAGTATTCCGCACGATGGCAAAAACCTCTATATGGTTTATTCGATGAAAGCTCGCAACGAATTGGATGCCAACCGCATAGAATCCTATCTGCAAGACACCTACCGATTCTTTGGCAGGGGGAAGGATACAGAAGAATCCAAGGACACAACCAACCACGAGGTACCCGAGCAAAGAACCCTCTACATATTAAACTACGGTGTGCGCCTAAGCCATTGGAACTTCAATCGCGAGACGATACTCAGCCCCCGCATCTCGCTCGGCATCATCCCGGCAGGACACGAGAACACGACCATCCGTCTGGCAGCAGGACTCTACTACCAGGCTCCTTTCTTCAAGGAACTGAGAGACACCTCAACCGTAAATGGCGTCACCGTGGCAACGCTCAATGAGAAAATAAAAAGTCAGCGAAGCATCCACTTCATCGCCGGCTACGACTATCGCTTCAAAATAAACGACCAACGATACAAGTTCTCCGCTGAGGCTTACTACAAGGCCTTGAGCAACCTAGTGCCCTACTCCGTAAGCAACGTCAAGGTAGTGTACTACGGCCATAACGAGGCAAGCGGTCATGCTGCAGGACTCGACTTCAAACTCTATGGCGAATTCGTGCCTGGCACCGACTCTTGGCTCAGCCTCTCGCTGATGAATACCAAGATGAAGCTCAACGGCAAGAGCATTCCACTGCCTACCGACCAGCGATACGCTGTAAACCTATTCTTTACAGACTACTTTCCAGGCAGCAAAAAATGGCGCATGTCCCTAAAGCTGGCATTCGCTGATGGTTTGCCATTCGCAGCACCACACAGAGAGCTGGAAACCAATAGTTTCCGCGCCTCAGCCTACCGCCGCGCAGACATCGGAATGAGCTACCAGTTGCTCGACAATCCACACCATGAGAAGAAAACCTTCCTCAAGAACGTGACACTAGGTGTAGATTGTCTCAATCTCTTCGGAATCGACAATGTAAACAGTTATTACTGGGTAACAGACGTAACCAATCAGCAGTATGCCGTACCTAATTACTTGACGGGCAGACAGGTGAATGGACGTATACTTATCGAGTTCTAAAAAGAGAGGAGTTTCTACTTAAAATAAAGGTGATTTTTACATTATTCTGAATATTTAACCGTAGATAGTTCGCTATCTGCGGTTTTTTTCGTACCTTTGTGCCCAAATTGTGTAAAGAAAAGAAACAAATACATAATAATAAATTATGAGCAAACAAGTAGAAAAGATTAAGGAGCTGATCGCTAAGCGCGAACAAGCTCGCCTTGGTGGTGGCGAGAAAGCCATCGAGAAGCAGCATGCACGTGGCAAATATACCGCTCGTGAGCGTATCGAAATGTTGGTAGACGCAGGTAGCTTCGAGGAGTACGACATGTTTAAGTTGCACCGTTGCACCAACTTCGGCATGGACAAGAAACAATACCTCGGCGATGGTGTCGTAGCAGGTAGTGCTACCGTGGCAGGTCGTCTGGTTTATGTATATGCTCAGGACTTCACCGTGAACGGTGGTTCACTCTCTGAGACAATGGCACAGAAGATATGCAAGGTAATGGACATGGCAATGACCATGGGTGCGCCAGTCATCTGCATGAACGACTCAGGCGGTGCCCGCATTCAGGAGGGTATCTGTGCACTCGCTGGCTATGGTGAGATTTTCGAGCGCAACATTCTCGCTTCTGGTGTCATCCCACAGATTTCTGCCATCATGGGCCCTTGCGCCGGTGGTGCCGTTTACTCTCCAGCCCTCACTGACTTCATCATCATGAAGGAACAGACCTCTTATATGTTCTTGACAGGTCCGAAGGTGGTAAAGACCGTAACTGGCGAGGACATCGACGCTGAGCACCTCGGTGGTGCATCTGTTCATGCCACCAAGAGTGGTGTTACCCATTTCGCCGCAAAAACAGAGGAAGAGGCTATCGAGATGATCAAGAGCTTGCTCTCTTACATTCCTAGCAACAATACAGAAGAGGCACCTCGTGTAGAGTGTACCGACCCTATCGACCGCATGGACGACTCTCTGAACGAGATCATCCCAGAAGACCCTAACCAGGCTTACGATATGTACAAGGTTATCGGTGCAGTGACCGACAATGGCGAGTTCTTCGAGGTACAGCCTAAGTTCGCCAAGAATATCATCACAGGTTTCGCTCGTTTCAATGGTCAGAGCGTAGGTATCGTAGCCAACCAGCCTTCAGCTTACGCAGGTGTGCTCGATGTAAACGCTAGCCGCAAGGCTGCACGCTTCGTACGTTTCTGCGACGCCTTCAATATTCCTATCGTATCACTCGTAGACGTACCAGGATTCTTGCCAGGTACAGGCCAGGAGTACAACGCCGTAATTCAGCATGGTGCCCAGTTGCTTTACGCTTATGGCGAGGCTACCGTGCCAAAGATTACCATCACACTGCGCAAGAGCTATGGTGGTAGCCATATCGTGATGGGCTGCAAGCAACTTCGTGCCGACCTCAACTTCGCATGGCCATCATCAGAGATTGCCGTAATGGGAGCCAGCGGTGCTGTCGCTATCCTCTGTGGCAAGGAGGCTAAGGCCAAGAAGGACGCCGGCGAGGACGTAAAGGCATTCTTGGCTGAGAAGGAGCAGGAGTACACCGATAAGTTTGCTAATCCTTATCAGGCAGCTCAGTATGGCTACATCGATGACGTCATCGAGCCACGCAACACTCGTTTCCGCATCTGCCGTGGTCTCGCTCAGCTCGCTACCAAGCGCCAGAGCTTGCCTGCCAAGAAGCACGGTTGTATGCCAATGTAATTTTCAATTCATAATTAACAATTTATAATTGGAGATTTAACGAATGGACAAGAATATTTATGCTGCTATTGCCATGGCACTTTACGAGTACCAGGGCAATAACGTACACGACAAGGAGCCTGGCATCATCACCATCAAGCCACGTCTGACGATGTGGAATGCCAAGTTCCTCAGTTTAACAGCTAAACCATAATATAAAATTAGGAAATGAAAGAGTTTAAATATACTATTGACGGAAAAGAATACAAGGTTCAGATTGAGGGTGTCGAGAACAACATCGCAAGCGTGAACGTGAATGGCGAGGCTTACAAGGTAGAGATGGAACAGGAGGCAGAACCCGAGAAGAAAAAGGTAGTCTTGGGTAAGCCATCCGCAGCTTCTGACGATGCCGAAGCTACCCCTGCTGCCAACGTAAACACCGCCAACGCCGTGAAGGCTCCTCTCCCAGGCACCATCACCAGCATCGAGGTGGCTGTAGGCCAGGAGGTGAAGGCTGGCGATACGGTTGTCGTACTTGAGGCTATGAAGATGCAGAACAACATCGAGGCTGAAAAGGATGGCAAGGTAACAGCTATCTGCGTAAAGCCAGGCCAGGCTGTACTCGAAGAGGATGCGCTCATCGTCATCGAGTAAGCATCCCATCAGACGATAAAATGAAAACGAGTTGCAAGCATTCAATGTTTGCAACTCGTTTTCTTT
>CAVKLF010000110.1:0-6186 GCA_963657075.1 bacterium
ATTTGTGACCGACGATGGAGTCGAACCATCCTGGGCCTATGCAGCCACCGGGCTGCCCGTCGGTCGTTTCGGGGCGAAGAAATGCTTAGAAACAACGCCCCCTTTCGCCCACGCCTGGGCTGAGTCTTACTGATTGAAATTGTATATACCTAATAATAAATACAACAGTCCTCACGGACGGAATGAAAAGTATTCTCGCTTACACATCTTAATATCAATATATCCTGTGTGCCTCCAGGAAGGCATCTATATCCTCCTTGCGAAAGAACGCCGTGTTCTTTACCATGCAGTGCCTGAGTTGTCCCTCCTTGCGCAGGTCGGCGATGTATGTGGTGCCAACCCCGAGGTACTTGGCGGCTTCCCTTGTGGAGAGCCATACCTTCTCGACCTCCTTGACCAGTGCTTGCTTCTTCGGTGTCATAGGCTCTAAAAGTATTTCTTTTGGAACTTAACACGAAGGTAGTTTGCGACGTCCTCGGGCGTTTTGAGGAACCCGTCATCAATTAGCATCGCAACCTGCTTCTCAAGCTCGAAATACTCTTTCTGCTTTTCTTCTGTGCCATACTCGTTGCGAAGCTGATGCTCATGCTGGCCTGTCACGATGTAATTGATTCCTTTCCCAAGGATGGGCATATACTTCTTCATTTGGTGTGGCGTGCAAATCTTGCTCATTGCGGATGCAAGTTGCTTGTATGCCTCACCTGCCTCGTTGCGATAGCTCAACATCTGGTCGGACACGAACTTTAATACCTTAACCTTGAATGTTGGGTTGAGCCACATTGCAAAGTCTATGAAGAGGAGAGGGTGCATCCATGTCCCGCCATTCTTTCCCCTAACCGAAACATAAGCGGGATGTTTTTTATCCAAGTTCTCCTCGTTAATTAAAGCCTTCAAGTACTCTTGTGTAGATTTGAGACTCAGATAGTTATCTATATCCTTCTTTTTATAATCCCCATTTTCTTGGGTATTTAAATTTTCGGGTACATTCCACTGTTTAAGCAACCCTGTCGCATTAAACATTCCGTCTTTCGTACGCTGCTCGATTCTGAAATCAGCGAGCGGCCTAATCATTATCTGATTTGTGTTCATTTCTTATCTCCCATGCTCATTATTGTATCACTCGTTTTCTTCTGTTCACCTTCTCCGCCTCGGCAACGCCGATGGTAATTGTCTTTCCGTTTATCCGGCAGTAATACACATTCCCATCATCTCTTGGATAAGCCTTCTTGACATAGCCAACTGTGTTCTTTGCCGAGACGCAGGCGAGATAGCTTGGTAGTTCGACGGTTATCGAACCGCCTACACCGATGCTTCTAATGTCGCTGACTTGTATTTTACTTGCCTTCATCTTTATCAATACTTTGTTTTTACTTATTATTAACTTAAAAAGTTTGGTGAAACCAAGAAAAACCCATATCTTTGCAGTGTTGAGTTACTTGGATTGGGATTATCCTCAGTCCCACCTTGTTTCGTCTTTCTGTTCTTACTGATTGACGTTTGCAAAGGTACAACTTTCACTCGATATTACCAAATAATTTCGTGTGAAATAGGGTATTTTTAACTTATGTTTATTATTAAAGGCAATTTAGTTGCACATTTGTAATTATGGAAAGTAATATCGAGTTAATAGGACGGATAAGGACTCTTATGAGCGACAGCGGCGAGTCCGCCAACGCCTTCGCCAAGAAGGTGGACATAGATCCTGGCAATTTCCGCAAGAAGCTGAAAGGCGAGTACGGCATAACACCGAAGGACATCTACAAAATAAGCAAGAAGCTCGGCGTGAGTCGCGAGTGGCTGGAGAGCGGAAAGGGCAACATCTTTGTAGGAAGCGCATATAGTATCGGTGGCGACATCAACATTGGGGCAAAGGTAGAGAAGGCGGTGAAGGACGCAATGAGCGCACCTGAGAACTCCTCTGTATCGGTGGTGTCAAAGATGCTTGCTAACGACGAGAGTGCCCTCGAAAGGGAGAACCGCCTGCTTCGTGAACAACTTGCGCAGAAGGACGAACTCATTAAAAGGCTCATGGACTTGCTCGCGAACAGTCGGTGATTTGCAAACTGACCAATCGTAAGCGAACCATTTGCGAACAAGCAGGTCAAAAGAATTAAGGAAACAATTATTAATCAGTAGGTTACAAAGAAGATAAATGATTACAGTAACGGACAGGCGGATTTTTCTTGCAACCTGCTGATTTTCAAGAATAAGTTAAACAAGAACTTGTGTTTCGGAGGTGGTCAAAACTATCGAAAAACCCCGTAAATATGGGGTAAATATGGCAACACCTGACAACTATATGTAAACATGTTTACGGCTGATATGCAAGTTCGCAAAATGAAATCTCACAATGAAAATCTATGTAAACAGCAGGGACTTCAAGGTGTTCTTCGTGATCACGCACAAGTACAAGAGGTTCCACGTCTCGACGAACTTGCAGACCACGGAGAAATTCACCGGCATGGTGTTTCCGAAGTCGGACAAGAACGCAAAGGCGAAGACTGCGAGGCTCGCCGCCATCTACACAAAGGTAGAGGATTACATCCTGACTCACCAGCAGGAGACACCGGAGGAAATGAAGATACACCTGAAGGAGGTCATCACCGGGGCAAGGAAGAGTGACAGAGGCTCGTTCGTAACCTACATAAGAGAGGTGGCCAAGACCAAGGAAAGGTACAACACACAACGCAACTACGAGAGGGTGGCGAGAACCATCGAGGCGTACGACAAGGGTTGCACGTTCGAGACCATTAATAAGAAGTGGGTTGTGGCATACATCGAGCACGAGCAGGGAAAGGGAAGGAAGGCGAACGGCATACAGACCGACCTCCAGATAATGAAGTTCGTGTTCAACAAGGCCATCGAGGACGAGCTGACCGACAAGTTTCCCTTCCGTGGTGTGTCGGTCAAGAAGGAGCAGACGAAGAAACGCTGCCTTACCCTGGAGCAGCTCCGTGCCATCAGGGATTTCAAACTGTGTGGCAAGAAGGCAATGTACCGGGACTGCTTCATGCTCTGCTTCTACCTGATAGGCATCAACATTAGTGACTTGCTTTTTCTACCCAAGAAGGCATTGAAGAATGGGCGCATATCGTACAAGCGCAACAAGACCGGCAAGCTGTACGACATCAAGGTGGAACCAGAGGCGATGGAAATCATCAACCGCCACAAGAGCAGGAAGAGGGACTTGCTGCTCGGCTTCCTGGAGGAGGCTGGCGTCACCATCACCAATACGTTTGCTAACAATATGAGCAGGCAACTGCGCACCATCGGGGAAAAGGAAAGGCATGGGCATTACGTCACCGTACACCCGATTGAGGAAGATATAACGAGCTACTGGAGCAGGCATACCTGGGCTACGATGGCTTCCGAACTGGATATACCGATGGAGGTCATAGGGCGTGCGCTCGGTCACTCCCTTTGGGACAACGCCGTGACATCAACCTACATCAAGTATGACACAAGGAAGGTGGATGAGGCGAACCGCAAGGTGATAGACTATCTGAACGGTAGCCTTTAATAGCCTTTAATAGCCCTTGATAACCGTCTATCAACATCCTATCAGCTTTCTATCAGGATTCTATCAACTTTTTATCAATAGAAAAGGGAGGCTTTTGCACCTCCCTTTCTTATTTGTTGTATATTATACTTTCTATCTTTCTTCGATAGTCCAACACGCCATCAATGAAGGCGTGCATATAAAGACTGTCACTCTCCACCGGCACAACTATAGGCTTGGTGACATAATCCTTTGTCACCTCCGAGTTGTTGAGCAACGCGCCAACCAATCGCTTCTTCTCGCAGTCGAAGCCCTGGGTGTAGCCAGCAGCGAAGGGCGTTAGCGACTTGAAGAACGGAACCGGGGTCTCGCTCAACTCCTTCAATCTCTGCTTCATTGTCTTTTTCTCTTCCATGTCATTTTCTGTTTTGATGATTTCTTCTTCTCTTGAAATACTCTCCGTATGCGTCCTGCAAGTCTTTCTGAAACACGCCATTTGTCAGGCAGTCTTCGGCGAACTCCCTTGCTATGCTCTCGCAATGACCAGTCTTCCTGAACCTCACCGAATGTTTCTTGATCAAGTCGGCGACCAGCTCGAACGCCTTTATCTGCGATGCCCGCATCATCTCCACGCTTATGAACGTCTTGCATACGTTGATGCCGCGTGCGTGGTCGTACTTTTGGAGGAACAGCCCCGTACTTGACGCCAGTACCTTTTCGTCGCCGTCCTCGTAGAGAAGCACCGTGTATGCGATTTCCCTCTCAATGTGGGCGAGGATGCGGTTAATGGGCATTTCGGGAACGCCAAGCCCACGCTCTGCGTAGCGGTGCAGGAAATGCGTGGTGTAGCTGAACTGCTCCTGGTTTATCAATTCGTTGTCAAGGACGGCGGCGGCGTAGTAGTCGTTGGTCTCCTTGCAGTACATGAACACATCGTAGAAATATCCCTTCCTCGAAGTTCCCTTGTTGACAAGCACACATACCTTGTATTCCACGTCCCTGACCTTGCAATCGTAGCACTGCGAGGTGAACTCGCCGAAGCCCTTGCGCAATTCCCTCGCCAGCTTCTTTGTCTTCCCGTCGGCGAACCAGTCGAGCGCAGCCCTGTCCCTTTGGAAGATGGCGTAAAGTTCCCTTCCTGTCATTGTTCCCGTGATCATAGGCAGTCCTCCCCGTATTTATCCTTATACTCCTTGCGCATCTTCCTGACCTTATCGTCCGCCTCGGCGATTGCCTCTTCTATATACTGCAAGAAAGATATATATTCCGAGCATGATTTCTCTCGCTTGCAGAATGCTACGTCGTTCCGGTACGCCCTCATCTGAAGAAACGTGAGGTAATGGTGCGCCTCCTCTATCTCCAGTCGCTCGATGATTTGCTTGTTCGCGTCTATTACGTCATCATTTAGATTGCCGAGTTTAACGCCAACATTGTATGCGTGCATATACTTGCACTCCAGGTATGCGCTATTAAGCCAAGCGAGTGCGCAACATACGCACATCAATGCGCAGTCGATGTTGCCAATACAGGCGTGAGCTATGCCGAATACCACGAATACGGCTATCTCTACCCTTGCACAGGTGATGTACTTGCCACACCATTCCTTAATCTTTTTCTTCATTTTCATTCTCATTCTTGTTTAATGACCTTGATAACCTGATGATAAAATCCTCCTTGCTCTCGCTCGGACGCTTGAAGAACAGACCTCGCTCACGGAGGTAAAAGTCCAGCTCGCACATGGATTTCTTTCCGCAGTTCCTGTCTTTCTTGAAGTCCCATACACTACCCACGGTCGTGAGCAGGTCGAACAACGTGCGCATGGACGGATTATGGCAGCGAAGTATGTTCAGCGTGCGTGTGGTGAGTCTGAGTTCCTCGAAGTTGATGTCAACGACATTGTGGATGCTCTTCCACGCCTTGTCGGCATCCCTTCTCTTTTTCATCTCCTCGCTCATCGCATAGCACACCTCCAGCTCGTTGCGTTGGCCCTCTATCTCCTCGCCTTGCATCACGATCAGCTTCCGCAACCTCTCGTTCTCGGAGATGTTCTCCATGATCTCCTCGATGTTCTCCGTCACCCTGCGGCAACCCTTGGCGATTATCTGCCTCACCCTGTCCCTTGAAAGGTGGTATTTCTCCGCCATCTCGTTAAGGGTATGTCCCTCTGCGATGAAATCCCTCATCATGGACATCTCGCGTCCCTTCATGCCGGGTATCATCAGGTTCTCGTACAGGCAGGATATGAGTCCCATCACCTCTTCCGTGGTCGCTATGCCGTTGGACGGTCGCACGATGGTTCTTCTCAGCTGGGTAAGCTCCTCGTCCGTCCTGTGGCGTTCCTCGCTCAGTTCCCTCAGCCGGTTGTCAAGCATCCTCTCGCTCGTGTCGAGCATCCTGTACTTCTTTGCGTGCCTCTCAATGTCGCCGGCATTGACGTGGAGCATCTTGTGCTCGTCGTAGCAATGACCGAGCAATCCCCTCTTGCACCAGTTGGTGATGGTCTGCGGAGTAACACCGAGTTGCTCCGCCGCCTTGTTTCTTGTCATCATTCCGTTCATAGTCTCTCGAATTTATAGTGAAACTTCTCCGCTATGGCCAGGAAGTCGGCGAGTTCCTTCTCGCTTGCCTCCGCCCCGACCACCTTCCCGTTCTCGACGGTGAAATACCGCTTCGTCTTGTAGAGGATG
>CAVKLF010000111.1:0-6128 GCA_963657075.1 bacterium
GCAACGTGACCAACCATGAGGGCCACTACCAGCAGATGCTCTTCATCATCTTCTCCCTCCTCACAGACTACCTGGTGGATGTGGAAGTACACACCCCAAAGGGAAGAGTAGACATCGTACTCCTTACCAAGACCGACCTCTACATCATCGAGCTGAAGCTCAACAAGGATGCAAAGGCGGCGATGCAGCAGATCAACCTGAAGAACTACCGCCAGCGGTTCACCCTGAGCGGCAAGCCCATCACCAAGGTGGGCATCAACTTCGACTCCACTGTGGGAAACATCACAGACTGGGTTATAGAGGAGTAGGGAGTAACGATTTGTGCCCAGTGTAGGCATAATATTGCCCCTTCGAGTGCAAATTCTTGCCCGTTCTAGAGCAAAAAACTGCCGTGGCGAGGCAACAAACACAACGTCGGGACGTTGTGCCGGAACTGTCGGGACAAACTCCCGATACGGGCATTTGGCGAACCACCAATAAGAGTATGTGGAAAAAGACCTCACACCTCACTCGAATGCTGTATCCGATTGATTATGAATGTATTATAGCAGTGAAGTGTAGCTCTTAGACCTCACTTTGACCTCACCAAGACCTCACTTGTCACAACCTCGATGGTAAGAAAATGAAGGCAGTGCGGTGTAGCGTGGTCTTGGTGAGGTCAAAGTGAGGTCAAAGTGAGGTCTGATAGCAATACCTCACGATGGTAAACTGTCTGAATAACAATGTGTTACGGTGTATTCAGTGAGGTGTGTAGTCAAAATGAGCAAAAGCTTTTGGCTTACTAACTTACAAGTCGCCCAAATGCCTTTCTACGGGTATTCCTCGGTTGATATCCTCGTTGTCTTTGTTGATATCTATCCAGTTTCTGAGGATGTCCATGGCGGTGCGAGTGGCATGGCGCAAGTTGTCGCCATCCTTCAGCCTACCGATGATGAGGCTGGAGAAAATGTCGCCTGTGCCTGGAAACTGTACGGGGATTTCCTCGTATGGCAAGAGGAAATGGATGTCGGTGAGATGATTGTAGCCCACCACTATATGCTGGCCGTCTACGATGCAAGAGGTGATAAGTACACTGTGCGACCCGATGGCTCTGAGTTTGTCTATCAGGATAAAGGCTTCTTGCCTACTGATGCCTTGTGCTTGGTATTCTGCTCCTGTCAAGAGGCAAGCCTCGGTGTAATTCGGAAAACAGAGGTGTGCCACGCTCAGCATCTCCTGCATACAGCGGATGGTTCCCTCGTTGGCTCCACCGTAGAGCTTGCCATAATCGCCCATCACGGGGTCTACGAATATCTCTGTACCTTGTGCGGCTTGCTCTCGGCAATAGCGAGCTATCATCTTGGCTTGTTGTTCTGAGGCGATGAACCCCGTGGTGATAGCATCGAAATGGATGCCTAGTTCGTTCCATTTCTGCAAGGCTTCTTCTATGTATGAGGTACATTCCAGAATGGCATACTTGCCATAAGGGAAGGTATTGCTGATGAGCATGGTGGGTAGGTTGTACACTTCCCAACCCATGTATGAGAGTATGGGCATCTGTACGGCGGCAGAGACTTTGCCATATCCGCACATGTCGCTGACAATCAGAATATTACTTTTTGTGTTCATCTAAGTTCGCTTTTCTTTGAAACCGCTCTGTTTCTTCTGTATGGAGGATGCTTGCGCTTTTTAATAGCTTGCAGAGCAAGGGATGCCCAAAGCCTCTACTCGTGCCTTGATGCCATCGAGAGTCTCACGGCTTGCCTTTTCCAGCTGCTTGTCGGGAGTTTCCCGGTCGATGGTATAGACCATTACCTTCTCTGGCTTGATGTCCTTTACGGCTTCTAGCCATGGTGCCACGTAGTGCTCGCCTGTATTATCCAAGCCGTCGCCACGAAGGAACATTGTCTGGATGATAACGTGCCCCTGGAACATTTTGAGATACTTGATGATGTCCTGCACGTTGTAGAAAGGTTGCTGAGGGCGGTCGAGCTTCTGGATGTATTCTGGGTCGATGGTATCGAGTTTCAGAATATTGTTGTCGACGAGCATCAGTGCCTGGCGTATCTCTTCCTTATAAATAAAGGTGGAGTTGCTCAGCACGGAGAGTCCTGCTTGGGGGAAATACTTGTCTCTCAATTCGATGGTGTCTTCCACGATGCCCTTGAAGTCGGGATGCCCAGTGGGTTCGCCATTGCCGGCAAAGGTAATGTCGTCGAGGGGTAGGTTGTCGGCGTGTCTCTGTCTCAATACTTTTTCCAATCCCTCTTTTACCTCCTCGCGGGTAGGGCGTTTGAGGGTAGGGCGGAAGTCGGCATTGAATCCGCATTCGCAGTAGAGACAGTCGAAGGTGCAAACCTTTCCGTCGGCAGGCATGAGGTTGATACCTAGCGATACGCCCAGACGACGAGAGTTTACAGGACCGAAAATAGGTGATGGATATATTACTGTTGGCATGCTGTAAATCTTTAAAATATCAGTGTTCTTTAATGTTTTACTCCAATTCCTTCAGTAACCCCTGGCAGGCATCCTCCAGTAGCTCGATAACTAGTTCGAAGTCGCTGTAATCGCCGTAGTATGGGTCGGGAACGATGGTGTAGTCTCTGTGCTCAGTAAGGTAGTCGGCGATGCGTACCACCTTGTCTTTCTCGGCTTGGCTGGAAGCCATGGAAGTGATGGCACGAAAGTTTTCGTTGTCCATTACCACGATGGTGTCGAAGCGGTCGAAGTCTGACTTTTGGAATTGGCGTGCATGGCTGTCGAAGCAATAGCCATGTTCTGCGCCACACTTTCTCATACGACTATCGGGCAACTGTCCGATATGCCAGCTCCCGATGGCGGCAGAGTCGATGTAGAACTTATCGCCCAGCCCAGCCTTCTCTACTAAACTCTTCATGATTCCCTCGGCGGCTGGCGATCGGCAGATATTGCCGAGACATATAAATAAGATGGTATGTTTGCCTGATTTCATCATATTTTTCTTCATTTTTGGGTTATGTGCACTTGTTGGCGTATAGCAAATTGTCGGCAAAGTTATAACATTTATTTGTAATTGCCAAGAGTTTCCTTATGTTTTTGCTCTCGGCATAAGGAATTTGGGCATTCTGCCTCTAGGGCTTGTCATTTCTGTATTTTTAGCACGAAATACTTGCTTGTTTTTCAAAAAATGATTAGTTTTGCAGTCGCAAACAAAAAAGGAACCATACCAAACTAACAAGTTTATGACAAAAAAGCAAAAGAAATATGGGGCAGGAGCCTTGGCGGCGATAGTCTTCGTGCTCCTGGCAGGGCTATACGGCGCCAGCAACTACATGCTGAGTTATTCCCTAGGCTATCCACAGGCTGATAGACAGACGGCTGAACACTGGAAACAACGGCTCAAGGGGGAATGCCCTTGGACGGTGGCATGGATGGACTCCATCTACCAGCACCATTGCGTGAAAGATACCTTTGTCACGATGCCATCGGGTTACAAGGCTCACGCCATCTATCTCTATGCTCCTCAGCCTACTAAGCGAACGGCAGTGGTGGTGCATGGATACAAGGTGAGGGCCGAGGGGATGCTGCACATCGCCTATCTCTATCATCATGATATGGGGTACAATGTCCTCTTGCCAGACCTCTATGGGCATGGCAGAAGTGAGGGCGACCATATCCAGATGGGATGGAACGACAGGTGGGATGTTATCCGATGGGCAGAGGTGGCCAATGGGATATTTGGAGCGAACAATACCGAGACCTGGCAAGTGATACATGGCATTTCGATGGGAGCAGCTACCACGATGGCGGTATCGGGCGAGAGAACACCCCACTACGTGAAGTGCTTAGTGGAGGATTGCGGATTCTCTGGTGTGTGGGATGAGTTTGAGGCTCAGTTGAAAGACCAGTTTGGTTTGCCTTCTTTCCCATTGATGTACACGACATCTGCACTTAGCAAGCAGAAGTATGGCTGGTCGTTTGCAGAGGCCAGTCAGTTGGGGCAAGTGAGAAAGAGTACCAAGCCGATGCTTTTCATCCATGGTGATAAGGACGACTTTGTGCCATCATGGATGCTGCGTCCGCTCTATGAAGCAAAGGTTTGTGGCAGGAAGGCGATGTTTGTGGCCAAAGGTTCGGTTCATGCCATGGCTTACCGCGACCATCATGAAGAATATACCCGAGTGGTAAAGAATTTTATAAACAATTAAATATAGAACACAAAATGGTAATAGATTTTGAAAAGATTGCTGAGGCTCACTTGGAGGGCTTCAAGGGTGGTAAGGGAAAACTCGACACTCGTAACTATGTAGACGACAAGGTAAAAATCATGTATTCCACGCTTCGTCCGGGGGCATCCTCTGGTCTGCACACCCATGAGGGCAATTGCGAAATCGTGTATGTAGTGAGTGGTACTGCTACCTTCCATTACGACGATACCGTGGAGGAGGTACGTCAGGGACAGGTACACTATTGCCCGATGAACCATGCCCACTACATGGAAAATCTAACAGACCACGACTTAATATATCTAGCCATCGTGCCAGAGCATCACTAAAACGATAAGAGAGAGAAAACGTGAACAGGAAAAACTTAGCAGAAGGCAGCATCATGGGCAATATCGGAGGATTCCTCTTGCCCTATATGTTTGCTTATTTTTTGCAGATACTCTATGGACTGGCCGATCTCTTCGTTATCGGTCGGTATTGTGGGGTGGATAGTACGACGGCGGTGTCGAATGGTGCTCAGATAATGTATTTCTTTACCTGTGTAGTCGTAGGTTTGGCGATGGGCACTACGGTGAGAATCGCTCATGCCGTAGGGGCTAAAGATTCGGCTCGTACGGCTCGTGTCATTGGCAATACAGCTACTCTGTTTTTGGCTTTGAGTGGGGTGCTGGCCCTCGGTGGACTCCTGTTCAGAGATCATCTCTTAAGCTTGTTGGGCACTCCGCCAGAGGCTTGGCAGGGCAGTGTAGATTACCTCACCGTTTGCTTTATCGGCATCCCCTTTATCATGGCGTTCAACATCATCGCCTCCATCTTCCGCGGACTGGGCGATTCTAAGAGCCCAATGTATTTTGTGGCAGTGGCTTGCGTGGTAAACATAGTGCTCGACTTTCTCTTTATCGGCTATATGGGATGGGGAGCCAGGGGAGCGGCTTTGGGTACCACACTCTCGCAGATGTTCAGCGTTATCGTGGCACTCATAGCCATCCGTCGGCATCGGGAGGTGTTTGATGTGCATCGGTACGACTTCCGTCCTCACCGCCAAACCATCTCCGACATTCTCAAGGTAGGTTTTCCGATAGCCATGCAAGACGGATTTATCCAGATAGGCTTCCTTGCCATCACGGCGATAGCCAATGCCCGAGGTGTGTATGATGCAGGAGCCGTGGGCATTGTAGAAAAGTTTATCGGCTTGGTATTCCTCCTTCCTTCGGCGATGGTTTCCACCGTGTCTGCCATTTGTTCGCAAAACATCGGCGCCGGTAGGGTGGATAGAGCCACTCAGACCTTGCGCTATTGCCTCGCCATCACCTGTGCGTATGGCATAGTGATGATATTGCTATGGCATCTCTTCCCCGAGGTGGCAGTGGGTATCTTTACCGACGACCCCGAGGTGGTGGCTAAGGGAGCTGTCTATCTGAGGGGGTATGTGTGGGATTGCCTTTTTGCGGGTATCCACTTTTGCTTTGCTGGTTTCTTTGCGGCATGTGGCTATTCGATTATTTCCTTTGCCTATAATTTCCTTTCGGTCATCCTGGTGAGGATTCCGTTTGCCTATTTGGCCTCAGAGGCGTATCCCGACACGCTCTATCCGATGGGTCTTACCACGTGCTTTGGTTCAGCCTTCTCGGTGGTGATTTGCGTAGTGGTGTATCGGTGGATGATAAGGCATGGCAAAATACCTACTTCTTGTGATACTTGAGATTTTGTAGTTTGCCAGATTCTTCTTACTTTTGCATCCAGATTGGAAAATCTGCAAGGACATTCTTCTGCAAAGGGGGATATGTATTTGCAGCCCCCATATAATATGAGACCATGTTCATGTGGGGAGGAAAAGAGTAGGAAAAATGTTTTATGTAACTAAAAATAAATAGAAATTATGATCATCGAAAAAGTACATGCAAGAGAAATCTTGGATTCGCGTGGCAATCCAACAGTTGAGGT
>CAVKLF010000112.1:0-6117 GCA_963657075.1 bacterium
GTAATGTCAAACTTTGGAAAGAAAAGAACCTGCGCAAAAATCCAATGATTAAGCGGAGGAACATACTTTGTGCTTAAAAGTGGGTACATCAAATTGGACAGCCTAATTCCAAATTGTCTGTGTAGCCTGTCCAACCATATCGGGCACCATTGAAGCGAGGTCCCCTGTTCATTACGTGAGCGATGAAGTTGTGGTGGAAGCTGGCCAGTTTTCCTCCCCAGATACCTCCGTATCCGTGTGCACCCTTGCTGTGGCCGGGGTTGGTGAGGCTCTCGGCGATGGTACACCATTGCATGGTGAAGTTGTTGTTATCGTAATAGGAGGCTACTTCATCGATACTCCAACTGAATGAGCAATGGTCGAAGATGATGCCTGTTTTGTTGCGTTGCCATGTGGCATCAGCACCGTCATTGATGTTCTTTTCCTGTCCACGGCGTAGGCGGATGAATCGGATGATACAGTTGCTTTCCGGGCGAACAGTATAGTATCGAAGGGTGATTCCGGGGGAGGGTGCTGTCTGTCCCAGGATCGTGGTGTTGGCTCCGATGGTGAGGTCAGAAGCCAACGGAATGACTCCTGCCACGTCGAATACCACGATTTTCTTGTCACTGCCCGATACTGCAGCACGGAAGGATCCTGTACCTTTGTCGTTGAGGTTAGTAACATGGATTACCTTGCCGCCTCTACCACCTGTTACGTATCTGCCATGTCCTTCGGCTCCAGGAAAGGCTGGGGCTTGAGCCAAAGCAGTCATGCTGAGAAGTGAAAGGCTGAATAAAGTAAGAGATTTCTTCATTTTATAATAGATGATCTTATTGGTCTTAAAAATAGTTTGTTGACAAAAATAAGCCAACTTGGTCATGCTAACCAAGTTGGCTTATTGATTATTAGGGGGGCATGGTTATTTTTGGATAGGTAAGCCTTGCTGTTCCATCTCCAAGCTAGCCCAGATGAATGGACCTACGCCCTTGGCATCGTTGTCGCGGATAGGTTCGCTCATGTAGTACTCAAAACTTCCGTCACGCTTGTAGTTAGGTTTCTTGACGTATGGACCGGGGCCAGGACCAAGACCGCTCACAGCGCAGCACTTAGTCAGACTGATGGTTTTGTCTGGATTTACCTGGATAAACTGCTTGATGATACCATTATATGCCTTTACGCCTGCATCGCGATACTTCTCTGAGAGGTAACCCTTACGGTATCCCTTCAAGAGAACATAGGCGAACATGCTGGATGCAGTACTCTCCAAGTAGTTGCGTGGGTCTTTTACGTCCATCACGTCGTACCATACGCCAGTCTGTTTGTCCTGATACTTGATGACACTAGCCATCGCCTTGTTCAAAAGCTTGATGACCTCATCGCGGCGAGCATAGTTCTCTGGCATGGCGTCGAGGCACTCGGTCATGGCCATTACATACCATCCCAAGGCTCTCGCCCAGGTGTGCTGGCTCTTGCCGTTCTCTTTGTCAGCCCAGAACTGCTCGTGGGTCTCGTCCCATGCGTGCTTCCAGAGTTGTGTCTTCTTGTCGTAGGTGCGCTGGTCTGTTTTCACCATCTGGTCTACTGCATCGTTCAGGATTTTTTCTGCTTTCTTAGGCTTCAATGTCTGCACCGCATAGTTGCAGTAGAAAGGCAAGCCCATGAAGATGCCGTCGAGCCAAACCTGGTTAGCATAGATGGCCTTGTGCCAGTATACGCCCTCCTTGGTGCGAGGTTGGTTCTGCAGTTGCTTGAAGATAGTCTTCAAAGCCTGGTCAGTCCCCTTGCTAGGGAAGAGGTTGTGCATGCGAAGGATAAATTTCGCAGTGCGCACATTGTCGAGGTTGAAGTCCTCGTATTTGTAACCGGTGATGTTGCCCTTGTCGTCAATCATCGTAGCTGGGTACTCCTTTAGATATTCGAGGATAGCTGTGTTGCCGTCCTTGTAGCGCTCGTAAGTGTCGAGCATACCTTCCATCTCGATGCCCATTACGTAACTCCACTTGGGTTTCTTGCTGAAATCGAGTAGGTAAGAGTGGGGCACGCGCTTCATCTCACTGTAGGTAAGCCACTCTGAGTAGTTTTTGTAAGGCTGTTCGCCTTCGTTGAGCACGAGCGACCCATTGATGGTGAGGTTGTCAAACTTCACATTCTCTGTCTTGCCCACTATTTTGACGGGTTCCTTTTGTACACCGTCGAACTTGCAGTTCTTGATGCTTACGTTAGAGATGACTGCCTTATCCTCATAGCCGATGAGGAGTACGCCATAGTTACTCTTCTGGCAAGTTACATCCTCCACGCTCACATTGCGTACGGTAGGGGTGAAACCACGATAGCAAACCTCCTTAGGTTCGTAATCGAGGTTTATTTTTACCACAGCCTCCTTACATTGGCCTACTGTGATGCGGCGCATGTTGATATTCTGAATGAGACCGCCACGGCAGTTGTTGGTCTTGATGCGCAGGATACGCTCTAGGTGAGGAGAGTCCATCTCGCAGTCTTCGGCGTACACATTCTCGCATCCACCGGAGATTTCCGAACCGATAACCACACCTCCGTGACCATCCTCCATCTTACATTTGCGGATGATGATGTTCTTGGACGGTGTCTTCCATACGCGCCCGTCGTTATTGCGTCCGCTCTTGATGGCGATGCAGTCATCGCCAGTGTGGAATACACAGTTTTGGATGAGCACGTTCTCGCAAGCCTCAGGGTCGCAACCGTCGCCGTTAGGTCCTTCGTTCCATACGTATACGCCATCTACGGTGATGTTCTTGGAGAGCATGGGGTGCATTACCCAGAAAGGAGAGTTTACCATCTTGACACCCTGGATGAGAATGCGCTCGCAGCGAACTAAGTTGACGAGTTGAGGGCGCAAACCATTTCCCATGCCGTATTTGCGCTCGTCGAAAGGTACACCGTCCTCAGCCTGCTTCTGCAGTTTGGCGCGGCTGCCCAGCTTCTGTCCTTCCTTGGTTATCCCTTCTTTATAACCGAAGTAAGGATTGCCGTTCCATTGCCACCATGTGTCGTTGTTACCACCACCGTCGATGGTACCCTTGCCCGTGATGGCGATATCGGTAGCCTTGTAAGCGTAGATACATGGTGAATAGTTCCAACAAGCGAGACCTTCCCATGCGGTGCGTACCAAGGGGTAGAGCTTGGGCTCAAAAGCAAAGTGGAGAGTAGCACCCTCTTCAAGAACGAGGTTGACGCCCGATTTCAGTTCGATGGCGCCTGTGTTCCATGTACCGGCTGGTACGATAACCTTTCCGCCTCCCTTCTTGTTGGCTTGGATGATGGCACGGTTGATGGCCTTCTGGTTTTGTGCAGCCGAGGCATTAGTCTTGGCGCCATAAGCCGTGATAGGAAACTGTCGCTCGCTCATCTTTGGGAGTTGGATGCTCTGTTCGATGCGCTTGTACTCTGTATCGTTCCACCCGGAGGCGAGGGCGCAAGCGGGTACAATGAGAGCTAACAGTAAGGTTTTAATGAATCTAATCATGTTTGCTCAATAGATTAAGTGAATAATAGTTTGTTTTTTATCATGTTCTCTGTGTGCAAAGTTAAGCAATTTATTTTTAAAAGAGGAGTGGAGGAGTGTTAAAAAACAAAATAAATTTCTTTTTTTGATTGTAATTTTGGTTGTTTCAAAATAAAGTGTTATCTTTGCAACGATATTTAACTTTACTAATGCAATAAAATACAAGTTCGCCTATCGGATTAGACATTTACTTAATAACAAAAACGATTAAGAAATGAAACTTCTCAATGAAATGACAGATGAAGAGTTGGCCTTGGCTTATGTCGAGGGCGACAACAAGGCTTTTGACCTTTTGCTGTCGCGTAACGAAGAGCGTCTCTTCAATTATATTCTCTTTGTGGTACACGATGAGACCCTGGCGAACGATATATTCCAGGAAACTTTTGTCAAGGCTATAGTGCGGCTTCAGAAAGGACAGTATTCCGTCAATGGCAAGTTTGCTGCATGGCTGATGCGTATCGCCCATAATGTAATCGTCGATGGATACCGTGAGCAGAAGAATTACCACAAGGTAGACCAACGTAATAACAATGACCTCTCCTATCTTAGTGGCGATGCCGTGGAAGATAGCTTCAAGGAGCGAGATATGGTAAAGGGGCAGGTGATGGCCGACGTGAAGCGACTGGTAGCCTTCTTGCCAGAGACCCAGCGGGAAATCGTGTATATGCGATACTACCAGCAAATGTCGTTCAAGGAGATTTCCGAGGTAACGAAGGTGAGCATCAATACGAGTCTCGGCCGAATGAGATATGCACTCCTCAACCTGCGCAGGCTAGCCAAGGAGTATCATGTGAGTCTGGATGTATACTAGTCTGTAGTGTCTAGTTGCTTGAGCGCCTTCAGGGCATGGATGGTAGAGTAAGGGTCTGTGCTCTTGAAGATATAGCTCCCGCTTACCAATACATTGACTCCTGCTTTGACAAGGCGAGGAGCCGTCTCAGCCTGTACGCCGCCGTCTACCTCGATGAGGGCATGGCTGCCGCTCTCCTTGATGAGTTGGCGCAGTTTGCCTACCTTCTTGATGGTGTTTTCTATAAATTTTTGTCCACCGAACCCCGGGTTTACGCTCATCAGTAGTACCATGTCTACGTCGCAGATGATGTCTTCCAGTACAGAGACAGGGGTGGAGGGGTTGAGGGTAACACCTGCTTTCATGCCTGCAGCATGTATCTCCTGGATGGTGCGATGTAAATGTACGCAAGCCTCGTAATGTACGTTCATCATCATGGCACCTATCTTGGCAGTCTGCTCGATGTAATGTTCGGGGTGTTCTATCATGAAGTGTACGTCGAGTGGCTTTTGACAAGCCTTTCCTACGGCTTCGAGTACTGGGAAACCGAAGGAAATGTTGGGTACGAACACTCCGTCCATGATGTCCATGTGAAGCCAGTCGGCTTCACTCTTGTTGATCATTTCTACATCGCTCTTCAAGTCGAGAAAGTTGGCAGCGAGAAGTGATGGGGATACTATTGTTTTCATCTGTTCTCTTGTTTTTTTAGTTCAGACAATACGCCTGATATTTTCCACTCATCTTGATGGCATTGTAGGTATAGGCTATCTGCTTGATGAAGAGTATCGTCTTAGCGGATGGTCGCATTTTATCGGAAGTAAAGAATTGCTTCATAGGCGTATTGTTTTATATTTAATGTTTTGTTATTTTCTATAGATAACGATTGTTTCCTTGCTTTATTATATTTCTATGAACAATTTTTCTTGCTATATAATAATGTATATGGTAGTAAAAGTAGGCGAGGATATGGAGAAAATGGATAAAATTGTGTTAAATTGGTAATTTTCTTGTCGAAAAGTTTGCAGTTTAAAAGAATTTGTGTACTTTTGCAAATGAATAACAATGTTTATCCATTAACAGAAAAAGAATATGACAACAACTTTCGTAAACATAGCATGGTGGTGGCGTATCTCAAGATTGAACAAGTCGTGAGTCGTGAAGCCGTATATGTATGTGAATACAATAAGATAGGAGGCCTGCCGTAACTTACGACAGGTCTTTTTTTCTTTTAAGAGTCACTTTCTTCAAGAATAAATAGGAAAATTGTAAATATAAACATAGGAGATTAATAATATGGAAATGAAGGATATTCTGAACAGAATGCTGAACCACGAGGAATTGACTCGTGAGGAGACCAAGAACATTATCCTGGGAATCACCCAGGGTGAGTACCCAGATGCGCAGATTACGGCCCTGCTTACAGGCTTGCAGATGAGAGGCGTAACCGTAGACGAACTTCTTGGCTTCCGTGATGGAATTCTTGCCACAGGTGTACCTGCTATCTTGGATTGTGACCGTTATATCGACGTGGTAGGAACTGGTGGCGACCGTAAGAATACCTTTAATATTTCTACTACTTCTTGCTTTGTCATCGCTGGTGCCGGCTACAAGGTGGCAAAGCATGGCAACTTCGCTGCCACTTCTGTGAGCGGTGCATCAAATGTCATCAAGAACCACGGCGTACAGTTTACCGATGACCTCGACAAGCTCAACCGCAGCATCAACGAGGCGGGCATCGTCTATCTCCATGCCCAGCTCTTCGCCAAGGCGATGAAGTTCGTCGGTCCCATCCGCAAGGCATTGC
>CAVKLF010000113.1:0-5994 GCA_963657075.1 bacterium
TGATAGACACCGACGAGAAGCGGCGCAAGGCTCTCTCGCTCTTTCCCCTTGACGACGTGTGGGGCATCGGACGGCAGACCCTTGCCAAACTGGAATACCTCGGCATTCATACGCCCCTGGAGTTTGCCGACAAGAGCGAGTCGTGGGTGCGTTCTCATTTCACCAAGCCCGGCTTGCAGACATGGCTCGAACTAAACGGCCATCCCTGCATCGACACCACGGAGGTACATCAGAAGAAGACCATCTGCACCTCACGGAGCTTTGGTGAGATGGTCTCCGACTTCGATTCCCTGAAAGCCTCCATCGCCACCTTTGCCAGCAGTTGCGCCAACAAGTTGCGCGGCCAGGCATCGGGAGCCAAGAGTGTCACCGTCTTCATCGCCAGCAACCGCTTCCGTGAAGACCTTCCGCAATACGGCAACTCCGCCACCGTCTCGCTCCTTGTGCCCACAAGCGACACGATGGAGATCACCCAAGCCGCCATCCAAGCACTGAAAAGCATCTGGCGCGAAGGCATCCAGTACAAGCGTTCGGGGGTCATCGTGAGCGATATCCTGTCCAACACCAACATCGTAGCCGACCTCTTCGACCCTATCCCCAACCGCCCCGAGCGAGCCCGGCTGATGCAGGAGATAGACAAAATCAACCACCGCTATGGCATAAAGACCGTACATATGGCAGCGGAGGGCGACAAGAAGCAGGCATGGAAGGTGAAGTGCGAACACCGTAGCGGCAATTACCTTACGGATGCCAGCGAGCTGCTGACAATCAGATGTAGTTAGTTTAATCGACAAACAAAGCCCAAGCCGTTCTCCAACTGTGGAAAGCGTCTTGGGCTTTGTTCATTTCTTATAATTTCTGTCATCTGCGGAAGTCTCTTCTGCCCTGCTGTCAGCTGGGCCGTACCATCCCCCTTCACCATCTCCAGTTCCCTTTTCATTTTATAGTCATTTATCTCCATATAACCAACATTATTCTTATGCAAAGATAATATGGAAATCGCAGAAACTTTCATACTGCGAGTTAAATAATACTATCAGACCCCACTTTCTTTCGTTTGCTTTCAGATAAATTTCAAGTTGTCCGCCAGACGCCACTTCCAACCATACAGGTCGAAAATCTCCTTGAAGGATGACAAGCCAATTTTATCCTTTATAGCCTTGCTGCTTACCATAGCGTCAACAAGTTCCGTAAAACCTACAGGTCGAGGTCTACTATCGGACAGGATTTTTCCTATACCGTATCAGTTCCTTGCCGAGCATGAATATAGGTTCACCCTTCTTGTATGTCTCGTGTGATAACTTGTAGTCGCTAATCAATGACTTTATGTCAATCTCACCAAACGTTATCGGGTCTTGCTCCAGGATATAGCTCACATAGTTTCTGCCTTCTTGAAGTCCGGGATAGCCAGTCCTTTTCATAAACTCGTATGGCGTATCCGCAGCATTGTGAATCTTAAACATCATCAGCCCCTCCGTTGTCGGTTCTTCCACATTATAGAGAAAGAGGAAGTCTGGTGCTTTCTTAGCTCTTGATTTTAAAACGCTTCCGTCCCTCTCTTTGTTGATGCGGATGTTGTACATATTGTCTCGCTTGCCCGTCCGTCCAAATATCCATTTCAGGTGTTCCGCATCCTTGTAGCAGCCCACAAGGAAGTTGCTCTGCATGAAAGCCTCGAAGAAATACCTTGTTCGGAATTCTTCTGGCACATATTCCACAGGAGTTGGCACTACCTTTGGCAAATCGGCAAGGGTTACAGGATTCGTTCCAAGGTCACACGCCGCCCGATAGAAGTATTGGTCTATTACTTGTCGTACTCCCTCGTTCTCCGTTTCTATCTGTCTTCTCAATTCTTGCTCCTTGTTTTTCGTCATCGCCTCTGGATTGCGCAGTGCCAATGAGAAATAGCTCTGACCATCCACATCCTCAAAGGGTTTGAACAACTTGCCCAGCATCAACTGGAAATTCTCACGGATGTATTTGTCGGCATCCACATTCTCATGGGGAGTCAATGCGTAGAACAGGAACTTCTCTTTCAACATTCCTTGTATCTCGGTGCGGAACATCTTCCGAACCTTGTTGCGCCATGCCTCTTTGCTTGCACGATTGTTGCGCCCATAGAGAGACACGACAAAGAGGAAGTTCACGTCATAGTGAGCCAAGAGAAAGGTGTCGCGGTCGAAGAGTCGGTTCTCGTATTGGCGACTGAGATAATATTGTTGCCGTCTCTCCGCTTCGGGCTTGTCATTGTCTATGAGCTGGATTTGATCTACGGGGCGCAACACGTTCTGATTGGCGGAAATGAAGAAATTGGGGATGATGTTATATCCCTCGGTCTCCTCGTCCCTCAGCTTGACGTGCCCTTTCTGTTCCTCCGCTGTGCCGTCGCTGAAGAGGTCGATGTTCCACTGGATGACGTTGCGGGCATAGGTAAACTGCTTATAGACGCTTTCCTTGCCTAAGGTGTTTCCTCGCTTGTAATACTTAGAGTCACCTATATAATATATGGTGTCGTCGTTTTCGTTGTTGGTCAACTCTTGATACTGATACATGTGGTCCACACGTTTACCGTCTGGCTGGTCTTTCAAATCTTGCGGCAAGTTCTTGTCGCCGATGAGTTCGTCGATGATAGCCTCAAACACGATATGGAAACTCTTTACCAGCAAGTACTCTCGCTGGTCAACATTCAGTGCCACATTTTCGGGGCGGTCGAAGAAAGCAAAGCACAACTCCCACAGTTCCTTTGCCTTGTCAGAGAAATACTTGTACTTGATTTGCTTCAACCGACGTTTGCCGAAACCGTTGAGATAACGTTTGAATTGCTTTTCGCCAATCAACTCAAAGTTGACGTTCATCTTCACGGGGAAGCCATAGGTGTGGTGAATGTACTGCAAGATGCTGAAGTAGATGACAAGCAACTCCTCATCGAAGTTGATGGTGCGTTTCTTGTTAACAGGGTTCAGATAGCTAACATCCTGTCTGTATGAGCCATTAGTTTGTTGGATGACAGCTTGGCTTTTGGATATAGTGCGTGTCCAGTTGATTTTGTTGTAGCCGCTATGCAGATTCTTCACGATGAACATCACATAGCTTTCATTATCCCGATTCCATTTCTGCAAGGCGAGCAGCACGTCAAGGAAGGTATTGGCCTTGCGCTTCTTGTGCGTGTTGCCCATCATGGGGGCTTGCTTGTGCAGCACGATGCTTGGCACGTTCTTCTTGCCACCCATGCGGTCATATTCATGGTCTTTGAATACGCAGATGGCGCGGTAAATCCACACGCTCAGTTCGTAGATGAATGTCTGCTCCTGGGGTGCCAGCTCCTTGCAGTTGTCAGCGTCTATCAAGTCTTTCGGGTCAATATGTCCAAACACCTTTTCTTCTCCGTACTCACCTTCCAGCAACACCTTCGGCAGGATAAACACGCAGTCGTTTACATCTGGGTCGGGATTGAAGTAATAGCCCACATAGCTCAGGCTCACCTTGCCCTCCACATCCTGAAGCACACCAAGCCCTTTGAGGACGTGGCAAACGTCTTCATAAGCGTATGGGTATTCTTCTATCAGTATGCGCATGGTTTAATATTTATATGATTTCTCCCCATCCTTTTTCTTTTGCAATTTGGATAAAACCTAAACGGTCATCCTCCCTCCAATTTCGATTGACGTAAATCTTGCCTCGTTCGTTCAAATCAACTATCACCGCATCTTTAGCATTCAAACCTCTTTCCTTCCAACGTTTGTCATGTTTTTCCTCGGACTCAACAATGAAATGGTCTTTTATCTTGTCCAACATAGCTTGGCATCCACCATTAATGTCGCTGATGATTTTCTCTGCATCGTATTCAGCATGTTCTTCTGCATATTTTTGCACCAAATCACGGACAACGTAAAGTATATTCTTAGGTTCACCACCTTCAAAGCTAAAAAGCAAGCGGTTTTTCTTTTTTGTTTTATCGCCTCCTTCAACTTCAAAATCAGCAATCATCTCTTCTTCGCCCACTACATTCACCAGGAATTGTCGCAAGGCGGAATGATCAACAACCGTCTTTCCCTTGTCGTCTGTTGTATAGAATTCCTCAAAAGAAGGCTCTTCGGCATTGTCTGTTACTTTAAACATGGAGGTATCTCCATCCTTGAATACGTCGTTCCAAAGATAGAACAACACCTTGCCCACCATCTTTTCTTCACTGATAGCGATTCCCCCCTTATCTGGCTTACAGAAGAAATACCCAAGTTTCTTATCATCACTGCTTGTCTCAGCCGCAATCACTTGGTTGATTTTCTGCACAAACGCCCACCAATCACAAGCTTCCGAACCACACTTTATCATCCACTCTTTCTTGGCATCGGCAATCTTTACATAGTGCCAGTCCCAGCGGCGCTTGAAAGCAGAGTCTATCGGGAACAGGCTCTGGTCGCTCGTGTTCATGGTTGCCCAAAGGTAGAGGTTGCTTGGCAGCAGCAAGATACGTCCGCTGCTTATGTCGCTTGCCAAGTCGCCATTATAGTTCTCCACCACACCTTCAAGCTTCAATCCATCCTTGAACAAATGATACTCGCCACCTTCTTGGGCAAATGCCTCGGCTATCTCACGCTGCAAGTCAGCATCTGCTTCGATGGGGTATGAAGAAAAACCATTGTCCTGTCGGTCGAGCAACTGAAACAAGTCTCCGAAGATTTGGGCACAGTTACCACGGTTGATTTCCTCTATCACGAGAAACTGCGGAGCAACGCCGTCCTCGCCACCCTCAGCATATTTCTTCCAAGCAGCGAGGTAGGCTTTGAGGAACGCTTGCTTCACAAATTTGTAGGTAATACGCTTCTCCTTATAAGTTCCCTTGTTTGTATCAAGGGTAATGCCTCCTGCCACGGCTACGGGAACAATCTGTACCTCCACCTCTTCCATCATCGGCTTGTAAGCACCAACAAACGTTGAGTAATCACTATCAGGATGGAACGTTGTACGAATCGTATCGTACTCCTTCGTTACCTTGTCTATCTCATACGACTTGCCAGTACCAGGCGCACCATAGTAGATTTGCTGGAGAGAATGACTAAAACATTCTTTCCGCTTCTGTGTAATTTGTGGTGACTTAAAAAAATCCCTTGCCTTGAGAAATCTCAAGTAAAAAGAAAGGGCGTTCGAATATTGATTGCCTCCTTTTTTGTTATAGGATTGGAAATCTGCGTTGTTTTCAAGTTCGCCCATCAGCTTCTCTAATGCACTGACATCTGTTATGCTGTAAATATCAAACTCGGTACGGTGTTTGATTTCTGCCACAGTTTTGCAAATACGACCAAAATCACTATAATTAGGAGAACTGGTGCAATTCTCCATAAAATATTTATATTCTTCCTGTATACTCATACCTGTAACTGTTCAACTATGTTGCCAAAATGTCGTTTATATTTTTCCATTGTCTATGGGTCTGTCAACCAATAAGTCTTTTGTCTCCACCTGTGGCGTACCTGTGATTTCATACTACATAGGAATGGGCAGTAGCACATCATTGCTGACATACATGTTCACGGTACGATACGTTTTGCCCAACTTTTCAGCAAGCCATGTTTGCTTGGTGTCTTTCGAAGCCAAGACTTCTTTGATTCTATTATAATGCATAATTTCAAAAATTTGGTAAGGCAAAAATACAAAATTAAAATTCCAATTAAGAATAAAAGAACTACAATCTTTCTCAAAAGGCAGGAATTTAACAGATGTTTACGGAAATATCTGTAAATGTAACTATTCTGCGAATAGTTTTAGCCTCCCATAAGACAGCATCGCGTATCCCTTGCATTCTGTGTGCTCGTATGGAGGTACAATGATTTTCTGTGATTTGTGACTTCTATGGCACTTACGACTGCTATCTATGGCACCTAGCCCTCCTAAGTGACTTGGTTGCGGGTGCTAACTATGGCACTTTCTATCTGTGAGATCTGTGTGAGAATTAGGTGAGACTTACTTGTGGCAACCTGGCAACCTGGCAAGTGG
>CAVKLF010000114.1:0-5968 GCA_963657075.1 bacterium
TTTACACGACTGCTAATCGTAGTCATTACCTCGTAAGGAATGGTATCGAGCAGGTCGCTGAGCGTCTGTACTGGCAGATGCTCGCCGAATATCTCTACGCTGTCGCCTTCCTGACAGTCGATGCCGGTAACATCTATCATGGCCACGTCCATACAGATGTTGCCCACATATTCAGCCTTCTGTCCATTCACCAGGCAGTAAGCATGCCGGTTGCCCAGATGGCGATTCAAGCCGTCAGCATAACCGATAGGGATGGCGGCAATGACGCTGTCCTTGTCTAGAATGGTCTTTCTGCTATACCCCACACTCTCGCCTGCCTTCACATGGTGCATCTGAAGGATGGTGGTCTTCAGGGTGCTCACGCAGTTGATAGTCTTGTTATTGCGAGGGTTGATGCCGTAAAGTCCAAGGCCAAGTCGGCACATATCCAACTGGCGTTCAGGGAAATGCTCGATGCCTGCCGAGTTGCAGATATGGCGCAATATCTTGTGGTCGAATGCGGCTTGCAGTAGCTTGCTGCCCTTGTCGAAGAGTTCAAACTGATGGGCCGAGAAACTATCGAAGCCATCGTCGTCGCTACCCACGAAGTGTGAGAACACGGAACGGGGAATGATGGCGTTCTGGTGCTTCAGTCTTCCTATCAGTTCCTCCATGTCGTTCTCAGGGTCGAATCCCAAGCGGCGCATGCCAGTGTCTAGCTTGATGTGCACGGGGAATCCGGTCACTCCCTCCTTCTCCGCTGCCTTGATGAGGGCATCGAGCAAACGGAAAGAGTAAACTTCTGGCTCCAGGTCGTAATCAAACATGGTCTTGAAGGCGGTCATCTCCGGGTTCATAATCATGATGTTGCTCGTGATTCCGTTCTTGCGCAGCGTTACGCCCTCGTCGGCCACGGCTACGGCCAGGTAGTCTGCGCGGTGGTCTTGCAGGGTCTTGGCTATCTCCACGGCTCCGGCTCCATAGCCATCAGCCTTGATCATGCACACGAGTTTGGTCTCGGGCTTCATGAAGGCTCTATAGTAGTTGAGGTTGGCCACCACAGCATTGAGGTTTACCTCAAGTGTGGTTTCGTGTACCTTCTGTACCAACAACTCTGTGAGTTGGTCGAAACCAAACTGGCGAGCGCCCTTCAGGAGGATGACCTCGTCGCGCAAAGAAGAAAAGACCTCGCTCTCGATAAACTCCTCTACGTCATGGAAGAAGTACTTTTCTGATATCTGAATCATGTCGTGCTGTTTGCACAGTTCCGGACCGATACCGATAAACTTTACCACGCCACGCTTGCGAGCCAAGTCGCTCACCTCTTTATATAGAGTCTCTGGCTGTTCGCCACTCTGGAAGATGTCGCTGAGGATAAGGGTATGTCGGCAACCACGATGGTCTGGACGGCGATTCATAAAGTCAAGGGCGATGTCCAGTGAATTGATGTCGCTGTTGTAGCTATCGTTGATCAGGGTGCATCCGTGCTGACCTACCTTTACTTCCAGGCGCATGGCTACTGGCTCAAGCTGGGCCATTCGCTTGTCGATGTCTTCGGCAGTCAATCCCAGTTTGGCAACCACAACCGCACAGATGATGGAGTTCTGTATAGAGGCATCATCGATAAACGGGATAGAGAAACTATCCTCTTCTCCTTTATATATATAGGTAATGATGCTAACGTTTTGCTGTTTCTCCACATTCTTTACGTAGAAAGGAGCGTTGGCGTCCTTTAAAGACCAGAAGAGTTTCTCGCCCTTGAAGTCCTTGTATTCGCTGATGATCTGTACAGTCTTCTCGTCATCGCCATCATATACGATGGTCTCGGCATCGTGGAAGAGAACGAGTTTCTCCTTGCATTTCTCCTCTAAGGATGAGAAATTCTCTTGATGAGCCGCACCAATATTGGTAAGTACGGCAATGGTAGGCTGGATGATGTCGCGAAGGGCTAGCATCTCGCCAGGCTGACTGATACCTGCCTCGAAAATGCCCACCTCTGTCTGCTCGTTCATCAACCATACCGACAATGGCACACCTATCTGCGAATTGTAACTGCGAGGGCTGCGGGTAACAAATAGGCTTGGGGAGAGCAACTGATACAGCCACTCCTTGACCATCGTCTTGCCATTGGAGCCCGTGATGCCCACGATAGGGATGTTGAATTCGTCACGATGACGCTCGGCCAAACGCTGGAGAGCCTCCAAGGTGTTGACCACCTTAAGGAAGTTAGCATCAGGATAATCTGAAGCGTAGCCCTTGGGAACATCTGTGACCACAAAGTTCTTCACACCGCGGCGGTACAACTCAGGGATGTAATTGTGCCCATCATTGCGTTCTGACTTGAGGGCAAAGAACAGAGTTTCCTCTGGGAAACAAAGAGATCGACTATCTGTCAGGATAAAACCGATATTGGTATCATTGTCTCCATAGCGACGCGCACCTATCAGTGTGGTTACCTTTTCAATAGTATATGTCATTGTCTTAAAGTTTTTAATATTCTATATTTATGCTGTCGGGCTTAGAGTCCGTACTTTTCCTCGAATACCTTTTTCTTCTCATCCGTCTTGGCGAGAAACTGCTTGGTAGTCTCGCTATCTGGATGAAAAGGCTTGTGCCCCAAGGCTTCCTTGATAGGACGCCAGTCTTCCAAGAAACGTTCTGCAGCTTTGCCGAAGTAAGTCTCTCTGAATCGCTGCCAGATATACTCCACGGCCTGATCGCTCGGATGTAGCATGTCTTCCTTGTAGAAGCGATAGTCGCGCAGTTCATCGTTCATGATTTCATAGGCTGGAAAATAGCTCACCACTCCTGGGTTCTGCCTTGCCAGTTGGTCGGCTGCCAGTTGGAGGGTAGCCTTTGAGAGTTGGCTTCCGTGGTATCCATACTTGGCATAGCGGATGGGGCTCACGGTTACGATGACTTGAAAGCGAAGTAGCTCGCCTTCTACTGAAGGATAATGACTTTCATAGCTTTCTCTCAGTAAGTCTATCGCCTGTTGTAGATAGTCGACGCACTCTATGACCGAGAGTTCTTGTTCGGTAAAAAGTCGCTGAGGACGTTTCTGACAGTTATCCACTATTTCGCCAGTCTCATTTAATATGTAGACATGGTTGGTACCGAGTGTAAAGACCGCCACACGGGGAGGTGCAGGGAAAGTTGATTTCTTTCCGGTCGGATCCTTGGCTTCATCCAAGCACCTTTCTACGGTATGCAGGATGCTGGCGGGATTGTACATTACGCCGAATGGATTCACCGTCGCGCGAAAACGATTCTCCACGAAACGTTTGCCGAGATTGTCAGCGAAGCAACTGCCCACAAAGAGCATCCGCTCCGCCGGCTGTATCTCGAAGTCTGCCTTCGGAATATCTATCTCTGTTCGAAATAGCATTTGTCTTAACTCTTTAACTCCTTAACTCCTTTTTTTCGCTTCCATTCTACTCCTATACCTATTACAATAAGGATAGCGAGTACACCGTAACCGATGTAGGCGATGGTTTCTGTAGTCTTGAGCGACTTGGGATGGAAGTCGAGCACCACTTGATGGGTGCCTGGCTTTACATATAGAGCACGTAGGATATAGTCTACTCGTCCCAGTTCGGCTGGCTGACCATCGATGGTTGCCGTCCAGCCTGGATAGTAAATCTCAGAGAATACTACTACACCTCCCTTGTTCGACTTTACTTCGTAGGTCAAGTTGTTAGGCTTGTACTGTGTCATCTTTACTACCGAAGTATCGTCCTGCTTGGCGCTCTGAGCCAACTGGTCCTTAAACTTCGCATCAGCCACAGCTACATGGCGTAAGTTTACTTTGCCTACACCTTCAATCTCTTGATTGGCATTATCCACATACTTCACCTGGTCGACAAACCAAGCATTGCCGTAAGCATATGGGTTCTGCACAGGCACAGTCTGACCGCCCTGCAATGGCATGATGAAGTACTTGGTGTTGAGCATATTCAATATAGGGAAGATGCTGTCGCCATTCACCTTGGTCATGTCGCCACCTGCCTCAGCCACAGCCTTTATGGTCTTCTGCATCTCTGGGGAGATATGGGCTTCTATCATCTCCTGGTAACGACGCAACTTGGCTGCGTTGTAGCCACCGAGACTCTTGTGATAGTAAGAGGTCTCCGTCTCATTGAACGTATTGGATGCGAGATTAAGCACACGATAGTCTGGCGCCTTGTCGCGGAGGATAATTTTATCGGTCTCAGTCATCTGCTGCGGTGTGTCTCGCACGCTCTTCTCCACGAACATATCATCGTAGAGATAACGCTTATTGACCATCCACATATCTACCAAGCAGAGTATGGCGATCCCTGCTATCATGTATTCCTTGCCAAGTTTCTTGTACTTGTAGAGCATCAAGAAGGCTGAGCCGATGACGATAATCCAGAATGAGCGCCAGCAGTCGGAGGTGAAAATGCCCTTGCGAATCTCGGTTAGGTTACTCATGATGGGCCCTTGGTATTCGGCAGGGAATTGCTGGAATGCCTGCATTTCTTGGGCAGAGATAAAGCTTGAGAAGAACACGCCTGGCATCACTGCAAAAAGCAAGCAGAAACCTGCGGTCAGTCCGAAACTGGCATAGATGAACTTTGCCTTGGTTGTCATCAACTCAGGCTCGTCTATCAGTTTTTTCAGGGCCATCATCGCCAACAACGGAATTGTAAATTCGGCGATGACCAAGATGCTGGCTACCGTTCGGAACTTGGCATACATCGGAATGTAATCCAAGAAGAAGTCGGTGAATGGCATGAAGTTTCTACCCCATGAGAGCAAGATACTCAGGATGGTGGCAGCGAGCAAAGCCCATTTCATAGGTCCCTTTACGATAAACAAACCAAGTATGAAGAGCATCATGACGAATGCTCCTACATATACAGGCCCACTGGTACCTGGTTGGTCGCCCCAGTATTGTCCGAGTTGCTGATAAATCTGCGTGAAGTTAGGGTCTGCCTTCTCCATTGCCTTTTGATTTTGAGCCAATGGTACGGAAGCACCACCCTTGGCATCTGGTATCAAGAGCGTCCAAGTCTCGTCGATACCATAGCTCCACTGGGTGATATAGTCTCGGTCTAGTCCGCTGCTAGTTTGGTTGGCAGTATTTTTCTTTACCAATTCACTCTTGCCACGCATGGATTCTTGACCATACTGCCAAGTATGGTATAGGTTGCTGAGGTTCAGCGAAATACCTATCAATGCACCTACTGCGCATACTGCTGTAGCCTTACCGAAACGGGCAAGTTGTTTCTTTTGAATAGCCTCTACCAAGTAGGCGATAATCATGAAGAAGATGATGAAGAGGTAATAATAAGTCATCTGCACATGGTTGGCATACACCTCGAAGGCAGAGAATATGGCAGTGAAGAGCAAGCCCTTCAAGTACTTGCCACGATAAGCCAGCACAACGCCCGCAATCATAGGAGGCAGATAAGCCAATGCCCACACCTTCCAGATGTGGCCTGCGGCGATGATGATAAAGAAGTAGGAGGAGAATGCCCAGATGATACTGCCCAGTGCCGCCAATGATTGTCGAAAGTCGAAGGCACGCAGCAAGATGTAGAACCCCAAGAGATAAACAAATGCAAGGCAGACATAGTCGGGCAACCATAGGTGATAAGCGTTCATCACCTGTTTAAGTACCGTACCACTGTCATACGATGGTGCCATTTGATAAGTGGGCATACCACCAAACTGCGAGTTGGTCCAACGGGTGGTCTCGCCAGTCTCCTGTTTGAAATGGTCTTTCTCCTGACCTGCTCCCACACCTGCCGCAGCATCATGTCGGAAGAGGATTCGACCGTCCATGTCAGCGGGCATGAAGTATGCGAAAGAGATAATCGCAAAAACAATTACTACTAGGATATCTAGCAGATACTTCTTCAAAAATTTCATTGCTATTCTATAAACGTTTATAATTTGAATGCAAAGATAATGAGATTTGAAGACACTGCAAAATAAAACAGATACTTTTTATATTTTTTAT
>CAVKLF010000115.1:0-5930 GCA_963657075.1 bacterium
CGTGCATGTGGCGGTTGATTTCCTTCATGCACTTGGTGCCGAAATATCCCTCGGCTATCATCTCCATCTCTATCTGTGCGCTCTTTACGCTGTAGCCTTTGCCTATCATCGTACCGAAGGTGCGGTTGCGCGAAAAATTGCTATAGCCTGTCACGAGCAGGTCGCCCAGATACACTGAGTCGTACATGCTGCGCTCGATGGGGTGCACAGCGGTGAGGAAACGGTACATCTCCTGCACGGCGTTAGACATGAGAACGGCTTGGAAATTGTCGCCGTACTTCAGTCCGCCGCAGATACCGGCTGCGATGGCGTAGACGTTCTTCAAGACCGATGAATATTCTATGCCGACTACGTCGCTCGAAGTCTTGGTCTTGATGTATTCGCTGGCCAGACAGTCGTTGGCGAAGGCGCGTGCCTTCTCGGTATCGGCGCAGCCCACGGTGAGGTAGCTCAGCCTCTCCAGCGCCACCTCCTCGGCATGAGAAGGACCGCCGATGCACGCCAGGTTCTCGTAAGGCACATCGTACACCTGATGGAAGTATTCGGAGCAAACCAAGTTTTCATCGGGCACGATGCCCTTGATGGCTGTGATGATAAACTTGTCGCTGATGCGCGTCTTGAGCTTCTTGAGGTGATTCTTGAGATAGGGCGACGGGGTGACGAATACGAGCGTATCGTAGTTCTGCACGATCTTATTGAGGTCGGACGAGAAAAATATCTCATCCACATCAAATCGTGCCGACATAAGATAGGCAGGATTGTGCCCCATGCGCTTGAAGTCCTCGATGCGGTCGTCGCGACGCATATACCAGCCTATGTGGTGAGTGTGCCCCACCACTATCTTGGCTATTGCCGTAGCCCAGCTACCGCCGCCAATAATCGCAATTTTTCCACAGCAATACACTTCGTGTTTTTAATTTATAATGTATAATGTATAATTAAGCATATACGCTTATCTTTATAATGTATAATCAATAATTAAGTGATGATAATCAAACAACTTGGTACATCTTTGTCTCATTTTCTTTTTGTCAAGAAAAGAAAACTTGTTGTCTCTAGTTGTCTCAGTTGTCGTAAAACAAGCATATTGTTACACCAATAGAGCGTTTTGGTATTTTTACGACAACAGAAACAACAAAGACAACATAAAGCTCTACCAACTTATATTTTTTCCATTACTAAGCCATTTGCGCCCATTATCAATTATACATTATCAATTATATGTTACTAAGCATTTGCTTGGTCTATCCAACTCTGGATGTCATCCACAGAAGGCTTTTCGTAGCCGAGCTTGTACTTCTTGTTGATTTCACCGATTTTTTGCTGGAGGCCCTGAGCCTTCTCTTCGCGGATATCGGAGATGAGGTTGAAACCTGCCTTGCGGAGCACGTAGGCCCACTCTTCGGGCACGCCTATCTCTGCCCACTCCTTGATGGTGCTCTGAGGCATCTTCTTCTCAGGCTTCATCTGTGGGAAGAGCAATACCTCCTGGATGTAAGTCTTGCCAGTCATGAGCATGGTGAGGCGGTCGATACCGATGCCGATGCCCGATGTAGGAGGCATACCATACTGCAGGGCACGCAAGAAGTCTTGGTCGATGATCATCGCCTCGTCGTCACCCTTGTCGGCTAGCTTCATCTGGTCGATGAAACGCTCCTCCTGATCGATAGGGTCGTTCAGCTCAGAGTAGGCATTGGCCAGCTCCTTGCCGTTTACCATCAGCTCGAAACGCTCGGTGAGGCCTGGCTTTGAGCGGTGCATCTTGGTGAGCGGAGACATCTCCACGGGATAGTCGGTAATGAAGGTAGGCTGAATGAAGGTACCCTCGCAGAACTCGCCGAAGAGTTCGTCGATGAGCTTGCCCTTGCCCATGGTCTCGTCTACGTCCATGCCTTTCTCCTTGCAGAAGGCGCGAATCTCCTCCTCGCTCTTGCCGGTGCAGTCGAAACCGGTCTTCTCCTGGATGGCTTCGAGGATAGGCAGACGGCGGTAGGGAGCCTTGAAACTCACAATCTTACCGTCTATCTCACGCTCTGGCTTGCCGTTGACGGCGATGCAGATGGTCTCCAGAAGTTTCTCGGTAAACGACATCATCCAGTTGTAGTCCTTATACTGCACGTAAAGCTCCATACAGGTAAACTCAGGGTTGTGGTTGCGGTCCATACCTTCGTTGCGGAAGTTCTTGCCCATCTCGTATACTCCCTCGAAGCCGCCCACGATGAGTCGCTTCAGGTAAAGCTCGGTGGCGATACGCATGTACATATCCTGGTCGAGCGCATTGAAATGGGTGATGAATGGGCGAGCCGATGCACCGCCGGCAATGCTCTGTAGGGTAGGGGTCTCCACCTCGGTATAGCCAGCGTCGTCGAGGAACTTGCGGAGGGTGCGGATTACGGTGGCACGCTGCAGGAAGGTCTCCTTCACGCCATCGTTCACCACGAGGTCTACATAGCGCTGGCGATAGCGCAGCTCGGGGTCGTCAAACTTATCGTATGCCACACCGTCCTTGTATTTCACGATAGGCAGTGGCTTGAGGCTCTTGGAGAGCAAGCACAACTCCTTGGCGTGAACGGATATCTCGCCCGTCTGCGTGCGAAATACGAATCCCTTTACTCCGATGAAGTCTCCGATGTCGAGGAGCTTCTTGAATACTGTATTGTAGAGGTCCTTGTTCTCGTCGGGACAAATCTCGTCGCGAGCCACATAGACCTGGATTCTTCCCTTGGAGTCTTGCAACTCGGCGAAGCTGGCCTTACCCATCACGCGGCGGCCCATCATACGGCCGGCGATCACCACCTGTCGTGGCTCGTCCTCATCCTTGAACTCAGCCTTGATGTCTGTGCTGAATGCGTTGGTTGGAAACTCTGCTGCAGGGTATGGCTCGATGCCCATATCGCGCAATGTCTGAAGGCTCTGTCTGCGAACGATTTCCTGTTCGCTTAACTCTAAAATGTTCATATTTTATCTAGATATATCTATTTTATGATTATTTCGTGTACAAAAGTACAAAAATAATCTGAACTATCCTTCTTTTTTATGCTTTTTAATATATTAAGGTGCAAATCCAGCTTTCCCCGGGGAAGGCTGCGATAGCCTTCCCCGGGGGGCATTATTTCACCTTTTCTGTCTTATTCATCAGATAGTTATCAAAGATAACCATTGCTGCCATAGCCTCTACTACAGGAACGGCTCTGGGCAGCACACATGGGTCATGACGCCCTCGTGCGGTTAGCTTAGTAGGATTTCCTTCTAAGTCTACGGTATCCTGCTCCATCAGTATGGTAGCCACAGGTTTGAATGCTACGCGGAAGTAAATGTCCTGCCCATTGCTTAGGCCTCCTTGGATGCCGCCGCTATGATTAGTCTTGGTTGTAATACGAGAAATCTTTTCCTTCTTGTCATTGTCGAATGCAGGGATAAAGATATCGTTTTGTTCGCTACCTCTGGCTGTTACTCCAGCAAATCCTTCTCCATACTCAAATCCCTTTACGGCATTGATACTGAGCATAGCTGCCCCTAGCTGAGCATGTAGTTTGTCGAATTCAGGCTCGCCCAGTCCTACCGGGCATCCCTTGATGACGCAGGTGATGATGCCTCCGATGGTGTCACCATCTTCCTTTACGCTAGCGATGAGCCTTTCCATTTCCTTAGCCTTGGCCTGGTCTGGACAGCGCACAGGGTTGTTTTCTATAGTAGTGAGGTCATACTTATGGTAATCGTTCTCTAGCTTGATGCTTCCCACTTGCGAGGTATAGGCTGTGATGCTGACGCCAAGTTGGCGAAGGGCTAGTTTTGCCAAAGCTCCACCTACGCATCTAGCTATTGTGATGCGAGCTGACGAACGGCCACCGCCACGATGGTCTCGGATGCCATACTTCTCTTGATAAGTGAAGTCGGCATGTGAAGGGCGGAAAAGGCAACGCATATTCTCATAGTCTTGTGAGTGCTGGTTTTGGTTTCTTACTTCGAATCCAATAGGGGTACCCGTGCTCTTTCCCTCGAATACACCGCTCAGAAACTCCACCTTGTCAGCTTCTTTTCTGGAAGTAGTGATATGACTTTGCCCTGGACGCCGACGATTGAGTTCGGTCTGTATAAAATCCATGTCGATGTCGATGCCTGCAGGAAAACCGTCTATGACGCCTCCCACAGCTACTCCATGACTCTCGCCAAACGTAGTGAGTGTAAAGAGATTGCCAAATGTATTCCTCATTATTTAATGTATTAAGTTGTTTTGATATGACAAAGCGGCTTTTCCTATCCGGAGAGGATCGGAAGAGTCGCTTCTTTTACATTTTATGATTATTTGCCACAATTTTCGCAGCCACCATCTTTGTGCTCACCGTCCTTGCAGTCGCCGCCACAATTCTCGCAACCACCGTTGCAACCGCCAGTCTCTCCGCTTAGTATTTGGGCCATTTTGGCAATCTCATCGGCTGTAGCCTCACGACTTTCGAGAACTTGACCACAGAAGTTGAGCTTCACGCCAGCCAATGGATGGTTGAGATCGCAGGTTACCTTAGTGTCTGAGATATTCTTTACCACAGCATTGAAGCGGTTTCCGTCCTCGTTTTGCAGCGGGATGATGGCGCCTACTTGTACGTGCTGAGCGTCAAACTGGCCGTTGATGGTGAAGATTTGTTTGTCAAGCTCGATGACACGCTCGTCATAGTGTAGACCATATGCTTGTTCAGGTTCCAATTCGAAGTCAAACTCTTCACCTTCAGCAAGGTTTACCACGTTTTCTTCGAATGCAGGCAATGTTACACCCATGCCGCTAATGAAGAAGAAAGGACGGTCGTCTGTAGTGCGCTCGATGAGCTGCTCTTCGCCATTGTTTCCCTTTGTAATGTCATAGAGAGCATATGACACTCTGATGAACTTGTTCTTGTTGTTTGTTTCCATTTTTTTCTTATTGTCTTTTATTTTTATGAATATACTTAAGTGGGATAGGGGATGACCTCTTACTTCTGGGTGCGGCGACGTCTCTCCAAATGCACGCTTCTTACCATTTCCATGCGCTCCAAATAGATGGGACTCCACTTGTCTATGAGGTCTTGCAGTCCCTTGCTCTTTTGCAAAAGCTCAGTATATTCATCAGAGTCGGTTGAGCCAGTTTTTTTGAGCTCTAACATACGGGCGACGAGTAGTTGTTGATGCTTCTCTGCAGCTTTCAGCTGGTTGCCTAGCTTTTCTAGGCTTTCCATGAAGGCAAGGGTCTTGTCTATGTAATTCTGCTGTTCCATTCGATACTAATAAGGTGAATTTTCTGCAAAGGTACAAATAATTCTTGGGATAGCAAAAGAATTTGCTAATTATTTTGGGGGCATCTTCAAAAGTGCGTGGAATGATGCAATAAACTATAATCGATTCTCGCTCCCGAGGTGGGATTTTTTTGTAGTTAGGAATTTATTTTTCCCTAGTTGGGTAAATGAAATTCGCTAGTTTTTCATTCATGATGCAAAGTTACGAACCCCGCTATTAGTCACAAAAATGCCTCCACGAGGCGTCTCAATAGGGTCTCGTCTATGTCCGAACGCCCTATTAAATGCCCCATTTTCTCACACATTTCGTAATTTTCGGGGTCAGAAAGCATTCATTTTGTGTCGGTGAAATGAACGGAAAGTGCGTGGATTTTCAGCGAAATCTGCACTTTTTGCATGCTTTTTGGGGCCTATGAGAGGGTGATTTTTACGAATTTTGTACCCTTTTCGGGTTTCTGCATCGCTGGAGCAGTCTTGTTAAAATACTACAAAATATTGCTAAGTACTTGCCTTTTAGAGAGTTACATGATTCCTTCCTGCCTATTTTGCTTGTATTTTGTCTCAGTCTCAGTTGTCTCAGTTATTTTAAAAGGTACCCCCTTTTTTCGACCTTCTATTATATATAATATATAACTAATTAATTATTAATAAGTTATAAGTATATAA
>CAVKLF010000116.1:0-5899 GCA_963657075.1 bacterium
CTCGCCCTTCAGCCGAGGCACCGTGCATGGCGTGCTCATGGACTCGCTCGACTGCTTGCAGGAGCTTATCCTCGACGGCAAGAGCGTGCGCCTGGGAGAGCTGGGCCTCTTCTCCATCGGCATGAAGTCGCGACCGGAGGCCACCAAGGCGGATGTATCGGCACAGAGCGTGCAAGACGTGCACCTCATCGTGCGCAACACCAAGACCTGGAGCAACGCCGAGCTGGCTAAGAAATGCCGCCTGGAGGAGTATAACTCCTACGGCGTCACCGACGACGGAGATGACGATACCAGCGGCGACTCTACCGATACCGGCGCTGGCTCGGGCACCCAGTCGGGCGGCACTTCGGGCAGCGGATCCACTGAATCGGGCAGCAGCGGCAGCACTGAATCGGGCGGCACGTCAAGCGGCGGAGGTTCATCGCTCTAAATGAACCGCTAGGCAGACAACAATAAAATTAAAATATTAAAAGATTAAAATATTAAGTAAGAGCGGGGGAAGTTAAAGAGGTTAACTCCCCCCTAACTTCCCAACTTTCGATACTTCACAGAAAAGTTGAGTCACTAAAAAACTAAATGACTATGAAAAAAGAAAATTGGAAAATGATTCTGCAGGTGGCCATCAGCATCCTCACCGCCCTCGCCACCTCGCTCGGCGTAACGAGCTGCATGTGAGGAAGATGGAAATATGGGAATATTAAAAGATTAAAAGATGAAAAGATTAAAAGATTAAAAGATGAAACGGTGAAAAGATGAACCCCGGGGAAGATGGCGACGATGCCTCTCCCCCGGGGTTTTAATAGTTTAATTTTTCAATTTTTCCACCCTAAACCAGTCTACGTCTATCCAGCCGCGGTTGGTCTTGCCGTCAGGCTCCTTGGCTACGAAACCGACCTTGGCTCCTATCCACTTGCCCTCGCGCATGGTAAACTCATCGCCCACCTTCTGGTACTTCTTGCCGTCCTTGCTGAAATAGTACTGCATCTTGCCGTCCTTCACCGCCATTCTCATATAGACAGCCTCGTGGATGGCGGGCTGATAGTCTATCTTGTCGGCAGAGGTAGGCTTCAGCGTATCTAGCGTCTTTACCTCCTCCTTGCCGTTCTTGTCGGCCTTATGACAGGTGATCTGCTGCAACTCGAAGTTGTCGCCCACCCTCTTTACCACCAGGGCCGAATAGTCGAGACCCATCATGATGATGCCGCCCATCTGGTTTTGGTCCTTGGCAGTGAGCTGCAGTTTGGCGGTAGCCATGAAGTTGTCGGCCGGAGTCTTCTGTAGCAACAGGTTGGGCGTGTGCCAGATGGTCTCATCGCTCTTGTTGGTATAGATGCGATATACGCCCCATGGGGTAGGCATGCCGTACCACTGCTGATAGTTGGCGTGCCACTGCCACTGCAGGCCCAGCTTGGGCTGGTTGAACTCATCGCTCTCGGCAGGGTTCATGTTCACGTGGCTGCTCGCCTTGGGCAACTTGTAAGTCTCGTAAGGTTCGCCGCAGTAACCCTTGCTGGGCACCTTGCCCATCACGGGCCAGTTGTCCTTCCATGTTACGGGCTGCAAGTGTACCACGCGTCCGTAAGCCTCCTTGTCCTGGAAGTGCATAAACCAGTCTTCGCCATACTTGGTGTGTACCCATCCGCCCTGGTGAGGGCCGTTGATGCTACTCTTGCCCTGGGCCATCACCTTCTTATATTCGTAAGGTCCGTAGGGCGACTTCGACCTCATGGCCACCTGGAAGCCTGTAGGCACGCCTCCGGCTGGGAACATCACCCAGTACCATCCGTCGCGCTTGTAGAACTTGGGCCCTTCTGCCGTGCGATACTCCGTACCGTTGCCATCGAATACGATGACGGGGTCGCTGATGGCCTTGGTGCCGTCGGCGCTCAGCTCGCGCACCGTGAGCACCGAGGCAAAGCGGTTGCGAGAGTTGGCCCATCCGTTAACGAGATATACGCGGCCGTCTTCGTCCCACAGCGGCGAGGTATCTATCATGCCCTTGCCCGGTATCACGCACACGGGGTCTTCCCATTTGCCCGCAGGGTCTTTGGTCTTTACCATAAAGACGCCGTAGTCGGGGTCGCCCCAGTAGATGTAGAATTCGCCATTGTGGTAGCTGATGCATGGTGCCCAGATGCCATTGCCGTGAGATGGATTATTGAAATCGCTCTCGGGTTGAAGTTTTGTTACAGCGTGGCCGATCAACTCCCAGTTTACCAAGTCTTTACTGTGCAGTATGGGGAGTCCGGGCAGACAGTTGAAACTACTTGCCGTGAGGTAGTAGTCATCGCCTACGCATACCACGTCGGGGTCGCTATAGTCTGCGTTGATGACGGGGTTCTTGTACATGCCATTGCCCAAGTCGGGGTTCCAAACCTGGGAAATATAGGGTTGGTTGGAGATGGCCACCAATGTCTTGGTCACTGGTGTCTTGGTCACCGATGCCTTGGCGGTGGCAGATGATTGCGCCGCTACCATGAGTGGAGAGGCAGCGAGCGCCCATACGATTAGATTTCTTTTCATGCGTTAGTTTTTGTTTTAAGAGTTTGTATTTGTAGATATTTCCTTTCTATATCGGCCTTGCGATAAGAGGCTAGTGCAGAGGGGCTTCCTCCGACGGGCGGCCTGGCATCACTCGTAGGTGATACTTGTTGCCGTCGTATTCCACCCTCATCACTCCCCCACGCTTCTGCTTGAAGTCTTGGCTGCTATGGGCCAGCTGGCGGGTCAGGGCAAGCGCCACATGGCCCATGGTACGGCGCAGGTTCAGCTCGATGCAAGTCACGAGGCGGTAGCCCTTGGAGGTAAGCGGCAAGCCCAGCGAGGCGGTAGTCTCGTTGTCGGCGGCTATCATCATGTCGATGCCCAGCGGTCCGCTGTATACGCCCCTTAGGTTTCTTTCGACGACGCTCGTAACCCGTTCTGCCTCTGCGTATAGCATCTCTTCGCTCACGTAAGGCTCCAATGCCTTTCGCTTGTCTTCTTCCGAGGCGAGCACATTGCCGGAGTAGGCATTCTTGATGGTGTCGAAGATGGAGAGGCCGCAATAGTGCAGCTTGCCGTCTGCCATCTCATACTCCATGCCGAAGTCTCTTACCTTATTATAATACGGCTCAATCGTCACTCCCCCTTGTCGGGAGATGATATTTTTTATCCAGTTGTCGAGCGACGGGCAGCTATCGCCCATGCGCAGTTCCTCGGCAGTGACGTATCTCACTCCCCTGCCGCTGCTGCTCCACGGAGCCTTCACCACCGCCTTGCCCATCAGCTTGGCCAGCCTCTTCGCCTCTTCTACGCTCTGTGCGAAGGATACTCCCTGCTGTATGTGCCGTGCAGCCCATTGGCGACCGCTTATCGTGCGTACCTTATTTATAATATCGTCTGTGGGTAGCGCCAGGTCGGGGAAACCGATGCTCTCCAGCTCCCCCTTCATCGCCATATCCCATCCCCACGGATGTACGGCATCCACGTATTCCGTCTGGAGCAGGTGCTCCAGTTGGGGGCGGGTAACAAATTCCACCTTGTCGGCCAGGTCTTTGCAGAGATGCCTCACCTTGTCGCGTGCGTCGTCGATGTCGTCCACCAGTACGAGGTCGCCCTCGTCGGCCCAGAGCGCAGGGATAAAAGCCAAATCGCTTCTCAGCTGCCTGCCGGCGTGAGGAGGGGTGAAATGTCGCAAGTTGGCCGCCTGCGCCAATTCGTGCTCGGGATTGAAAATGTGAAGTTTCATGCTGCAAAGTTATAAAGAAAAGATGGAAAAACGGCAAAAACCATCGAGTTTTACTTAGACAAGTGCTAAATAATGAAAAAAAAGTTACTTTTTGCTATCTAGAGTTTGCAAATTTAAAATAATTAATTACCTTTGCAGAGAAAAAACAAATACGAAACAAAAGATAACTCATGGAAGAAGCTTTCTTCAGAACACATACGTACCTCGTAGAGCATACCAATGCCCCAGTCAGACGGAGTCTGATGGACGAGATTGACTGGAACGACCGTATGATAGGCATCAAGGGAACCAGGGGTGTCGGCAAGACCACATTCCTCCTGCAATATGCCAAGGAGCACTTCGGGGCCACAGACCGCAAATGTCTGTTTGTGAACATGAACAACTTCTATTTCCAGAGTCGTGGTATCGCCGATTTCGCAGGCGACTTCGTGAGGCAGGGAGGGCGCACGCTGCTCATCGACCAGGTGTTCAAACAGCCAGACTGGAGCAAGGAGCTGCGCAAGTGCTACGACCTCTACCCCGAGCTGAAGATAGTCTTCACCGGCTCCAGCGTGATGCGACTGAAGGAGGAGAACCCCGAGCTCAACGGCATCGTGAAGAGCTACAACCTGAGGGGATTCTCGTTCAGAGAATACATCAACCTGCAGACGGGCAACAACTTCCAGCCATACGAACTGAGCGACATACTGAGCAACCACGAGCACATCATCAAGCAGATACTGCCCAAGGTGAGCCCGATGAAATACTTCAGAGACTACTTGCGCCACGGCTTCTATCCATTCTTCCTGGAGCAACGCAACTTTACGGAGAATCTACTAAAGACAATGAATATGATGACCGAGGTGGACATCCTCCTCATCAAGCAAATCGAACTGAAATACCTCACCAAGATAAAGAAACTCTTCTATCAGCTTGCCGTAGAGGGTGCCAAGGCGCCTAATGTAAGCCAACTGGCGGAGAGCATCAATACGAGCCGGGCCACGGTGATGAACTATATCAAGTATCTGGCCGATGCAAGACTCATCAACATGATTTACCCCGACGGGCAGGAGTTTCCCAAGAAGCCCTCCAAGGTGATGATGCACAACCCTAACCTGATGTATGCCATCTACCCTATACAAATAGACGAGCAGGAGGTGATGGAGACGTTCTTCGTCAACTCGATGTGGAAAGACCACGAGGTGCACCAGGGCGGCAAGGACCACTACTATATGATAGACGGCTGCAGAAAGTTCAGAATCTGCGATGCGCACTCCAGCAATAAGGTACGCAACAACCCGGATACCATCTACGCCCGGTATAATACGGAGGTGGGAAAAGACAACAAGATACCACTCTGGCTGCTGGGATTCCTGTATTAATATGGAAATATTGAAATATTGAAATATGGAAATATGGGGATTAATGCTGAAAGTTTAACAAACTAGACTTAAAATACAAAAAACATTTTTAATATTTTATCTAAAAGTAAAATGGCTAAAGAGAAAAAATTTATCACTTGTGATGGTAACACAGCTGCCGCTCACGTAAGCTACATGTTTACAGAGGTTGCTGCCATCTACCCTATCACTCCATCATCACCGATGGCGGAGCATGTAGATGAATGGGCTGCCAAGGGTCGTAAGAACCTGTTCGGTCAGCGAGTTTCTATCCAGGAAATGGAGTCGGAGGCTGGTGCTGCAGGTGCAGTACACGGCTCTCTTCAGGCTGGTGCCTTGACATCGACTTACACTGCTTCGCAGGGTCTGTTGCTGATGATTCCTAACATGTACAAGATCGCTGGTGAGTTGCTCCCTTGCGTGTTCAACGTATCAGCTCGTACATTGGCTTCTCACTCACTTTGTATCTTCGGTGACCACCAGGACGTAATGGCTTGCCGCCAGACAGGCTTCGCTATGTTCTGCTCAGGTTCTGTACAGGAGGTAATGGACCTCTCTGCAGTGCCTCACTTGGCTACCCTCGAAACAAAGGTTCCTTTCATCAACTTCTTCGACGGTTTCCGTACATCTCATGAGTACCACAAGGTAGAGGAGATGGATATGGAAGACATCCGTCCACTCGTAAAGACTGAGTACATCGAGGACTTCCGCAACCGTGCCCTGACACCAGAGCGCCCTGTTACTCGCGGTACAGCCGAGAACCCTGAGACATTCTTCACACACCGTGAGG
>CAVKLF010000117.1:0-5829 GCA_963657075.1 bacterium
AACAACTTCTGCCACTACTGCATCGTACCCTATACCCGTGGCCGTGAGCGCAGCCGTGACGCAGAGAGCATCCTGCGAGAGGTGTGCGACTTGCACGACCGTGGCTTTAAGGAAGTTACCCTCCTCGGCCAAAATGTCAATAGCTATGGTCTCTCCCCATCAGGCAAGCGTGAGGAAGGCAGCATTTCCTTCGCCCAACTGCTGAGAATGGTAGCTGAGGCTGTGCCAGACATGCGCGTGCGCTTCACTACCTCCAACCCCGAGGATATGACGGAGGACATACTGCATGCCATCGCCGACGAGCCAAACCTCTGCAACCACATCCATTTCCCGGCACAGAGCGGAAGCAACAAGATATTGAAGTTGATGAACCGCAAATACACTCGCGAGGAATACCTGGAGAAGATAGATGCCATCAAGCGCATCATCCCAGGTTGCGGCATCACTACCGACATCTTCGTAGGTTATCACGACGAGACCGAGGAAGACCATGCACAGACCCTTTCGCTCGTCAAGGAAGTAGGTTTCGACAGTGCCTTCATGTTCAAATATTCAGAGCGTCCAGGCACCTATGCCGCCAAGCACCTGCCCGACAACGTGCCAGAGGAGACCAAGATAGCTCGCCTCAACGAGCTTATCAAGCTCCAAACCGAGGTGAGCGCAGAACAGAACAAAAAGGATGAGGGCAAGGAGTTCACGATTCTCATCGAAAACTTCAGCAAGCGTAGCCGTGAGCAGATGATGGGGCGCACAGAGCAAAATAAGGCTGTAGTTATCGACAAGGGCAACCACCACATCGGAGAGTTTGTCAAGGTACGCATCACCGGTTCCACCTCTGCCACCCTTTTCGGAGAGGAAGTGAAAGAAGGGTGAAAAAGTAAAAAGGTAAAAGAGTAAAAAATCGCAAAGGGCAACTTTTCCTACCTAATCATCGGGAAAAGTTGTCTTTTGCGCACAATCAGACAAAGAAAACCGACAAATAATTTGGCAGTTTTCTATAAAAGCACTATATTTGCAACCGATGAAAGAATTTTTGCAAGTTTTACGCCGCTTTGTACCTCCCTACAAGAAGTACCTGGCCTTATCCATCGTATTCAATATCCTCTCTGCGATATTGAACATATTCTCGTTTGCCGCCTTGATACCTATCCTGCAAATCCTCTTCCAGGTAGATGGCGGCATCCGTGCCAACGACTATATGCACTGGAACGGCGAGTGGAACACCATCAAGGAAGTGGCAACCAACAATATGTATTACTATATCCAAGAATTTATCGTGGAATATAGTGCATCGACAGCTTTGCTGGTCATTGGATTGTTTCTCGCCTTCATGACCTTTCTCAAGACTGGAGCTTACTTTCTGTCTTCTGCCACCATTATTCCTATCCGTACTGGTATCGTACGCGACATTCGCAACCAACTCTACGAGAAGATAACCTCTCTCTCGCTCAGTTTTTTCAGCGAGGAACGCAAGGGCGACATTATTGCCCGTATGAGCGGTGACGTACAAGAGGTAGAGAACAGCATCATGTCTTCGCTCGATATGCTCTTCAAGAATCCTATCTTGATTCTATTCTATTTCTGCACCTTGATATTCATCAGTTGGCAACTTACCCTCTTTACCATCCTCTTCGTTCCGCCATTCGGTTGGTTCATGGGCTTAGTAGGCAGGAAACTCAAGGCAAAAAGCATCACTGCGCAATCCCTCTGGAGCGATACGATGAGTATGGTGGAAGAGACGCTTGGCGGACTGCGCATTATCAAGGCTTTCTGCGCAGAAGAGAAGATGAACAAGCGTTTCGACGAAGTAAACAGCGACTATCGCAACAATATCATGCGAGTAAATATCCGCCAGCAGATGGCTCATCCGATGAGCGAGTTCTTGGGAACCGTACTCATCGTAGTAGTATTGTGGTTTGGCGGTATCTTGGTTCTCGACTACGGTCGCATCGACGGCCCTACCATCATTTTCTATCTCGTGATGCTCTACAGCATCATCAATCCTTTAAAGGAATTCTCCAAGGCGAGCTACAATATTCCGAAAGGTCTCGCCTCTATGGAGCGTATCGACAAAATACTGCAGGCTGAGGTGGAAATCAAGGATAAGGAAAACCCTGAGCATATCGCCAGCTTCGAACATCAGATAGAGTTCCGTCACGTATCTTTCGCCTATACAGACCGAAAAAGCGACGAGTTGGTATACGTGTTGAGAGATATCAATCTCACAATCCCTAAAGGAAAGACGGTGGCCCTAGTGGGTCAGAGTGGAAGCGGAAAGAGTACAATGGTAGACTTGATACCTCGATACTATGATGTGCAGGAGGGAGAAGTGCTCATCGACGGCATCAACGTGAAAGACCTTGCCGTATATGACCTTCGCCAGTTGATAGGCAACGTAAATCAAGAAGCCATACTCTTCAATGCCAGTTTTAAGGACAATATACGCTTCGGCAAGACCGATGCTACCGATGAGGAAATAGAACATGCGGCAAAGATAGCCAACGCCTACGACTTCATCACCAAGTCGGAAAAAGGATTCGATACAAGCATCGGTGACCGTGGCGGTCGTCTTTCCGGTGGTCAGCGCCAGCGTGTCAGCATCGCCCGCGCCATCTTGAAGAACCCACCTATCCTCATTCTCGACGAGGCAACATCTGCCCTCGACACTGAGAGCGAACGATTGGTACAAGATGCGCTCGAAAAGCTGATGAAGACTCGTACCACTGTGGCTATCGCCCACCGTCTCAGCACCATCAAGAGTGCCGACATCATCTATGTCATCCATGAAGGTGAGATAGTGGAGAGTGGTACACACGACAGCCTTATCCAACTCAATGGTTACTATAAGAAACTGAATGATATGCAGAAGTCATAAACGACTTCTGCATCAAGATTATAAAAGAAAAGGAGATTAAGATATGGAAAATTCAAAAACTTTCTATCAGCGCAAGCGTATTCCTTATGGTATGATGAACTTCGTCGACGTAAGAGAAGACGATTGCTATTATGTAGACAAGACAAGGTACATAGAGGAAGTAGAACGTTCCAATAAATTTTTCTTCTTCATTCGCCCTCGCCGTTTCGGCAAAAGCCTCACCAAGTCGATGCTCCAGCATTATTACAACATCAATGATGCCAAGAATTTCGAGAAATGGTATGGGGATTTGTATATAGGCAAGCATCCAACGGCGGAGCGCAATTCTTATCTTGTCATCAACCTCAACTTCGCCTTGATTGATGGAGAGTTAGGCAATTACAAGAAGACGATGGACACCCATTGCAACATCGAGTTCAACTACTTCTGCGATGTCTATGAGCAATATCTGCCAAAAGGCATCAAGAAAGAGATGAACAAGCGCGAGGATGCCGTGTCGCAGTTGGACTACCTCTATAAGGAATGTGCCAAGAACGACCTAAAGATTTATCTCTTCATCGACGAATACGACCATTTCACCAATACCATATTGGCTGAGCCAGGAAGGATGAAAGACTATATGTCCGAGACTCACGATACTGGCTATCTTCGCCGTTTCTTCAACACCATCAAGGGAGGTACCGACTCCAGCATCAAGCGTGTATTCGTCACAGGTGTCACACCTGTGACCATGGACGACTTGACAAGTGGCTTCAATATTGGCACCAACTACTCGCTCGACTATCAGTTTAATGAGATGGTAGGCTTCACAGAGGAAGAAGTACGTGAAATGTTGAATTATTACTCTACCACCATCCACTTCAATCATCCTGTGAACGAACTGATTCACGTCATGAAACCATGGTACGATAACTATTGCTTTGCCAAGAAAGCATACGGAGAGACTACGATGTATAACTCTAACATGGTACTCTACTTTGTGGACAAATACATCAATAACAGATGCCAACTACCCGACAACATGGTAGAAGACAACGTCCGCATCGACTACAACAAGATGCGAATGCTTATCCGTCGAGACAAGGAGTTTGCACATGATGCCTCCGTCATCCAACAGTTGGTGACCAAGGGCTTCATCACAGGTAACCTCAAACCAGGATTCCCTGCTGAAAGCATCTGCAACACAGATAATTTCATCAGTTTGCTCTACTACTTTGGTATGATTACAATAGATGGTACCTATATGGGCGAGACCAAGTTTGTGATACCTAACGAAGTGGTGAGAGAGCAACTTTTCACCTATCTCTTGGACACCTATAAGGAGAACGACTTGACATACGATAGCTATGAGACTAATCCGCTGATGCAGCACTTAGCATATTTAGGCGAATGGAAGCCATTCTTCCAGTACATAGCCGATGCTATCCTCCGTTTCTCCTCTCAGCGTGACAAGCAGAAAGGCGAGGCATTTGTCCATGGGTTCACCTTGGCGATGACCAGTCAATGCCGCTTCTACCGTCCTATCTCCGAACTTGACAACCAAGGTGGTTATGCCGACATATTCTTGATGCCACTCGTAGATATCTACACTGATATGCAACACTCCTACGTGATAGAACTGAAATATGTGAAGAGCAATGCTACTGACGAGGAGGTAGAAGCCAAACGCAAGGATGCTGAAGCACAAATCTCTCGCTATGCAGAGAGTGATGTCGTCAAGGAGGCTGTCAAGACCACCACACTCCACAAGTTGGTTGTCATCTATCGAGGCATTGACATGGTAGTATGCGAAGAGATATAACAGCTAACAAAACCCACCGCTCATCGCCAAGGAGGGATATTATCGCAAATTGCACATATGCAGCAAGTGTAATGATAATGTTGAATGTTAAGTGTTGAATGTTGAATTACATTTATATTAAAGTATAAACATGACTCGCATCGTTTACGCAATCTTTTATGCCATATCGCTACTCCCATTCAGAGTGCTCTATTGCATAGCCGACTTCGAATACTTGGTGATGTATTACGTCATTAAGTATCGTAGAGGTATTGTGCGTAAAAATCTCACCACATCCTTCCCCGATAAATCGCTAGACGAAATTATCGACATCGAGAAGAAGTTCTATCGCTGGTTTAGCGACTATTTCTTTGAGGCGATTAAACTGTTGAGCATCAGCGATAAGGAACTGCGCCACCGTTTCAAGGTATATAATAGTGAGGAGGTGGAGCATTGTTTCGAGGAAGGTCAGAACGTAGCAGCCATCCTAGGACATTACTGCAACTGGGAGTGGCTATCGTGCGTGGGCATCGAACTGCCTAAGACGCGTATGATGGGACTCATCTATCACCCTCTACGCAACCACGCCTTCGACGAACTTTTCAAGCGTATCCGCTTACACGAAGAGAATGGTGTGGTGGTACCCAAGAAAGACATCCTCCGCTATCTAGTAGATTATAAGCGAAAGGGCATTATGAGTATCTTCGGCTATATCAGCGACCAAGGACCCAAATGGGAGAACATCCACCTCTGGCTGCCTTTCCTCAACCACCTTGATACCCCTGTCTTTACTGGTGGCGAGCGCATTATGCGAAAGATGAACGACGCTGTGTTCTATGTGGAGATGAGCCGACCGAAGCGAGGCTATTACACAGCTACCTACAAGCTTATCACCCGAGAGCCCAACTCACTGCCCGAGCATGAGATTACCCGTCGTTTTTTCCAGATGTTGGAAGAAACCATACGCAAAGCTCCTCCATACTATCTCTGGACTCACAACCGATGGAAGAGAACCAAGGCGGAGTTTGATAAACACTATAAGATGGAGCACGGCAAGGCCATACAAACTGCCCCATGGTAAAAAGATATGAGAAAGAAACATGAGAAAGATTCAGATAAATCCGAAATACGAACATTTGAGAAAATTCATCGAGAGCATACCTGATGTTTTCGA
>CAVKLF010000118.1:0-5735 GCA_963657075.1 bacterium
GTCTTCCTGATGCCTCTACCGTTTCCTTCGGTTGGGGCGACGGCTATGCCGGTGCTTACTACTTGCCAGTGGCTGCACCTACCAGTATGAGCGGTGGTTCGGGCAGTACAACATCCGTAACTCCTACCATCTACAAGATCGATACAACCACTGGCGTAGCAACTGCCTTCATGACCTTTGCCGCCAGCGACTTGCTCAAGGCAGTGACAATTCTTAAACAATAATTATAATGTATTTTTACAGGTATATGAGTAAACTGAAAACGATGCTTGTGGCTGCCTTGGCAGCCGCAAGCTTTGCTTCGGCAAATGCACAGACCGCGCTGCCCGGCAAGATGACTGAAGCTGTGAAGAGCGACGCGCAGGCTGAGGCCGTGTTACAAAACATCATGACTCGCACGAGCGTTCGCAAGTTTAAGCAGCAACCCGTGGAGGATGCCAAGATAGAGGCCCTGCTCCGTGCCGGCATGGCATCGCCCACATCCGGCGACATGCAGCCCTGGCACTTCGTGGTACTGAAGGACAAGAAAGACATCGAGCAATATGCCGCTTCCAACAAATACCACGCCGAGGACATCAAGAAGACCCCGCTCTTCATCTTCGTCTGTGCCGACACCACGCGCATGGCCGAGGGACAGGGTAGGGAACTCTGGGTGCAAGACCTCTCCGCCGTGTCAGAGAACATTCTGCTGGCCGCCCACGCCATGGGCTTGGGTGCTTGCTGGACCACCATCTATCCCATCCAAAAGAAGGTGATGGGCATCTCCCGGACGCTAAAGCTCCCCGCCAACCTGATTCCGCTCAACGGCATCATCATCGGCTATCCCGATGAGCCCTTGCAGCCCAAGGACAAGTGGGACGAGAAGAAAATCACTTGGGGAATACCCGAATAACATAGAGCCACTACGTTTCCACTTGATGAAACGTAGTGGCTCTTCCGAGTAATGTCAACTCTTACTTTGCCACAAGTAGCTCAGAGCATAGAGAGGCAAACTCTAAAATTTTCGCAAGATTTTTAAAGAAACATGTATGGGTTTCGGGTAATTATTGTATCTTTGCCCACCAAAGAGCGAAACATCAACCTAAACGGTAGTAACATGAAAAAAATTGCAAGATACAGCGTTTGTACGATTCTCTTGGCTACCCCATTGGCTAGCCAAGCACAGATTATGGACAATGCCCTCGATGCCTTGAACGGAAAGACGGCAGGCGTGAACGTTACCAAGAATGGTCTCGACCGTATGGCTATGCTCAACTCAGTGCGAGTACGTGGCACCACCTCTATTATGGGAGGTAACGACCCGTTGGTCATTATCGATGGAGTGACCTCTGATGTGGCTACACTTGCCACCATCTACCCTGCCGACATTGAGAGTTTTACCGTCTTGAAGAATGCGAGCGAGACGGCAATGTATGGTTCACGTGGTGCTTCGGGTGTTATCCAAGTAAAGACCAAGAAGGGAACAGGAAAGGGATTTCAGATTTCTTACGAGGGCAACTATGGCGTGGAGGCTATGTATAAGAGCTTAGAGATGCTCAATGCCTCGGAGTATATAGCTGCTGCAAAGAAGTATGGATTGGAATATAACGACAAGGGCTATAATACCGACTTCCATCAGGCTATCACCCGAACTGGCACTATCCAGAACCATCACTTGGCTTTCAGTGGAGGCAATTCCACCTCCAATTATCGCGCGTCATTCGGCTATATCGACCACAATACGATTATCCGCACTAAGGGCTATCGTAACCTTGTAGCAAAGATAGATGTATCGCAAAAGGCTTTTAACAACCGACTCACGGGAGAATTTGGCGTGGTCGGATCTTCTTATAAGAACAATGATATCTTTGACACGCAGATGCTCTTCTATTCTGCCGATGCCATGAATCCTACCTATCCGTACGACAGGGAAAATAACAGTTGGGTGAAGAATGGTGCGGCTTCACAGATCAATCCTCCCGGGGCATTGCTCGCCGAAAGAAATGACACGAGAAACATGAACTTCAACGCTCATTTGAAGTTGACATACGACATTCTGAACCATGAACTTACCTCTTCCAGGCATTCTATGAAAGCTGTCTCCCGTGACATGAAAGAGCATTTGTTCGTCTCTGCCTTCGGGTCTTATTCCTATTCCTCGAACGAGAACAACCAATTCTGCCCTACTTGGGTTTGGGCACAAGGAAATCTCTACCGCGGCGAATTCAAGTACGAGGAATGGCTCGGTAATGTGTCGGTCAACTATCAACGCACATGGGGCGCGCATAGTTGGAAGGCAATGGTGGGCACGGAGTATCAGAAACAAATCAGCACTGTTTTTTGGACTTCGGCGAAGGGGATTACCAATAACGATATGCACTACAATAACATCGGTGCGGCCGCTTCCCGCCCCTTCGGTGGAACAGACAGCAACTACGAAGATCCTGCTCTTGCCTCAGTAATGGGCAACATCGACTATACCTTACTAGACAAGTATTCTCTTTCGCTCTCCATACGTGGTGACGGTTCGTCGATGGTGGGCGATGCCCATACTTGGGGTTTCTTCCCTTCCATCTCCGCATCTTGGGATATGAAAAAGGAGCACTGGCTTTCCACTGTCAGATATATCACGATGCTGAAACTGCGCACAGGTTATGGTCGTTCGGGTAATCTCGGAGGCATCTCCTCTTATACCACGATGAATACCGTTCGGCAGAATGGCATCGTATCGGTAAACGGTTCGCCTACCGTAACCATGGGCATGATTCGCAACAACAACCCTGACCTGAAGTGGGAAACCCGTTCTACCTGGAACATCGGGGCAGAACTAGGCTTATGGCAGAACCGGCTGGTGCTCACCGCCGAATATTATGATTCGAAAACTACCGATATGCTCTACGCCTACGATGTGCCCGTACCGCCATTCGCTTACGATAAGCTCTTGGCCAACATCGGTTCGATGTCTAACCAAGGTTTGGAAATCGGTGTGTCCATCACGCCTGTCCAAAAGAAGGATATGGAACTGAACATCAATATGAATGTAGCTTGGCAGAAGAACAAGCTCATCTCTCTGAGTGGTGAGTATAACGGAATGCAGATGTCAGCGGCAGATGTTACGGCAATGGGAAGTGTGTCTGGTGCTGGGCAGCATGGCGGTTACAACAATGTAGTCTATCAGATAGTAGGTCAACCGCTAGGTGTCTTCTACTTGCCCCACTGCAAGGGAATCATAGAGGATGGCAACGGTCATTATCGCTATGACATTGCCGACCTTGACAACAACGGCACGGTGGATTTGAGCGATGGTGGAGATAGATACATCGCTGGTCAAGCTACCCCTAAGGTAACACTTGGTTCCAACATCAGTTTCCGCTATAAAGACTGGTATCTCTCGCTCCAAATGAATGGTGCTTTCGGTCATAAGATATTCAATGGCACAGGTTTGGCTTATACCAACATGTCCAGCTTCCCTGACTACAATGTGCTAAAGGGAGCGCCAGAGAAAAATATCGTAGACCAGAATGTATCTGACTACTGGTTGGAGAAGGGCGATTATCTCAACTTTGAGCATCTCACCATCGGTTATGATATTCCGATGAAGAAAGGTGCCATCCAGTCGCTCAGAGTATCGGCAAGCGTTAACAACCTCGCCACCATTACCAGTTATAGCGGTTTGACGCCAATGATAAACAGTTACGTGGTGAATAGTACGATGGGAATCGATGACAAGAGGACATACCCCGTATATCGTACCTACTCCATCGGACTAAGTGTGCAATTCTAAGGGAAGAGTGAAGAATGAAGAAACAACGTTCACTATACAAAGTGAAAGGTAACACAAATGCTATAAAAATGAGACTACATATATATAATAATGTAATAATGCGGGTGGCATTCATTTATATGCTGCTCTGTACAGGCATGTGCTTTACGTCTTGCCTCGACGAGAATCCGAAAGACCAACTTGACGAAGATGCCATCTATGGTTCAGCATCGGACATCTATGTCAATGCTGTCGCCTCACTATACAATTATATAGGCGGAGCCAACGAAAGCGAGGGTTTGCAAGGTACTTGTCGGGGCATATACGACTATAACACCCTCACTACCGACGAGGCTATTATTCCGATTCGTGGCGGCGACTGGTATGATGGTGGTTTGTGGAATGCCATGTACCAGCATAAGTGGACGGCAGATGACGAGCCGCTTTACGACACTTGGAAGTATCTCTATAAGGTCATCGTGCTCTGCAATAAGTCTATCGGTGTGATAGAAGAGAAATCTTCCCTACTGTCCGAAGCACAGAAGTCAGAGTATCTGGCAGAGGTAAGAGCGGTTAGAGCTTTGATGTATTATGAGGCGATGGATATGTTTGGGCGTGTGCCTCTTGTGCTTGCAGCATCCGAAGTTCCTCAGGTAGATGCTACTCGTGGAGAGAATGGGCAAACCACCAAGCCTGTGGTACAATCGGAGCGCAGCGAGGTTTTTGCTTTTGTTTTCAGCGAATTACAGACTATCTTGCCTTACCTGCCTGATGAGCACAGCAATAAGGAAGGAAATTATTATGGACGTATTACCCAGCCCGTAGTCAACTTCCTCTTGGCGAAGTTGGCCCTGAATGCAGAAATCTACACCTACGATGATTGGACGAAAGGCTATGAAAATCGCCCCAATGGCAAGTCTATCGTATTGAGTATAGATGGCAAACTCATGAATGCTTGGGAAGCTTGCGTCTATTATTGCAATCGGCTGAAAGCAGAGGGCTATACCCTGGAGGATGATTATGCCTTCAACTTCTCTACGCACAACGAAACCTCGAAGGAAAACATCTTCACGATTCCGATGGACAAGAATATCTATACCAATCAGTTTCATTATCTCTTCCGCTCGTACCACTATGCCCATGGTGGAGTACTCGGATGGGGAAGCGAAAATGGAACTTGCGCCACTATTTACACGATGAAGGCTAACCACTATGGCGAGGCCGACGAAGATGCCCGCTGCAAAAACAACTTTGTGGCAGGCGAGGTAAAGGTGGATGGCAAGACCGTGATGCTCGACAATGGCACTCCCCTCGTCTACCAACCATTCGAGGTAAAGCAGAACCTGACCAATAGTCCATATATCAAGACTGCTGGTGCCAGAATGGGGAAATATGAAGTGGATAGGACTTCTTATATGGATGGTAAGCTACCAAGCAATGACATCGTTCTCTTCCGCTATGCCGATGCCTTACTGATGGAGGCAGAGGCCCAAGTTCGCAATGGCGAGGATGGAGACACGGCACTCAATGCCGTTCGCACCCGTGCAGGAATGCCCTCTCGCACAGCCACTCTCGACAACATCCTGGAAGAACGTCTTCTCGAACTTGTTTGGGAAGGATGGCGTCGTCAAGACCTCATCCGCTTTGGCAAGTTTACAGGCGCATACGATCTGCGTGAGCCATTAGAAGATGAAGAGCAGACGCAATACACCATCGTCTTCCCTATCCCACAGAAATGCCGAGCCTTGAATAAGAATTTAGAGCAAAACAATGGGTACTAAGATCATGTTTCCCGTTCCCAATGCCATGTAGGACTTTGCGGAACGGGAAATGACATTTTATTTTACACCCTTGTGGGTAGGCACTACCCGCTTGATGGTGCCATCGGCATTGAACTCCATCTTGTCGATGCATACCTCGCGGTGAACGCCGGGCTGTTTCTTGAGGTAGTCCTTGTTGATGCGATGATACACGATGTACCACTCGTCCTTGC
>CAVKLF010000119.1:0-5725 GCA_963657075.1 bacterium
ACACATACGGCAAAGTGGAAATCACACTCGACCCCAACATACTCCTTACGCAAACAGCCACACCAAGGGTCATCACACACAACGAAATAAGCAGCAATACGTGCTGCCACAAAAATGAAACAATCTCTTCTTTCTTAGTCATATTTATCCTTTTTACTTACTTATAAAAATCATCTCAAAATTGAAAAGGAGTGAGCACATTGAGCAACTTGCTGAAATCTGCCTGAGAAATACGTCTTCCTCTTAGACTTCTCACCTGCGGATAATCCTCGAAATAAGGCTCCTGAGTAGTATACCATCGATAAGAAGCCACCTCACGTGTCTGTTTAAGTCCCATCTCTATCCGACGAGCGAACCCTGGATTAACCCGCGAAAGATAATGCTTACCATCTCTCATCTCGACGGCGAGCATCAGATAGGTCTGCGGCCCCTGCTTTTGCTTTTTCTCTTCCACGGTCTCGCTCACCTTCCACCCCTTGGTAGAAGTCGTCACGCGGATGTCCCAGTCATATTTACGGTTCAAGTTGTCCATCATGCCCCGGAACACGATGCCATGCGAAGAAGTATCCTTCAAACCAGTGTACCCTATTATATAATGTATCATCTCATGCAGCAACACGCTCTTCGCCTGCCTGTCTGTCATGTCATAATACGTAGACATGGAGAGTTTGAAGTCATAAAGTTTGGTGCGTCCCCATCGAGTCACTCGTTTGTAAGAAAGCTGACCCAATCGGGTCTTGGCACGAGTCAGTCCCAATTCCGGGACAGGCAATTTACCACCAAAATATTCTCGGTCGAATCGTCGGAACCATTCATCCATCCATTCTGTCGTTACTATCATCCGAAGTGTCCTTTTCTATCTACAAATTCCTTTCAATTTGCAAAGATAACATTTTTTTTGCAAAAAAGAGCCTTTTTTGAGCGTAATATCATTTATTGGGCATAAGAAAGTCAAAAAGTAAAGAAGAAATGGGATTTTTCAGGGATTTTGCCATATTGTAACCATATTTAGCCTTTGTAACGCAATTGTAACACACAAAGGCTAAAAAAATGTCTTTTTTTTTTCGATTATTGTCAAAAAATGCGTATCTTTGCAGCCACATTTTTAACTATAATAAATGAATAAGACTACACAGCACATCATCGACATCGAACATGTTTCGAAACGATTTGGTGAGAAGGTAGCCCTCAACGACATCAACCTGTATGTTCGCAAGGGCGAATTCATGACCATACTCGGTCCTTCGGGATGCGGTAAAACTACCCTTTTGAGACTTTTGGCTGGATTTGAGACTGCCACCGAAGGCAACATCACCATCGGAGGCACCGACATCACAAACCTGCCACCTTACAAGCGTAATGTGAACACTGTGTTCCAGAAGTACGCCTTGTTCCCACATCTCAATGTTTATGACAATGTAGCCTTCGGATTGAAGCTCAAGAACACACCCAAGGAGCAAATCACATCGAAGGTGAAGCGTGCCCTCAAGATGGTAAACATGAGCGACTACGAGTATCGCGATGTCAACTCGCTTTCGGGTGGACAGCAGCAGCGTATCGCCATCGCACGAGCCATCATCAATGAGCCTGAGGTTCTTCTGCTCGACGAGCCACTGGCTGCGCTCGACCTGAAGATGCGCAAGGACATGCAGCTGGAGTTGAAGCAGATGCACGAGCGACTAGGCATCACTTTCGTCTATGTTACCCACGACCAGGAAGAGGCTCTCACCCTGAGCGACACCATCGTGGTGATGAGCGAGGGAGAGGTTCAGCAGATAGGTACGCCTACCGACATCTACAATGAGCCAGCCAACTCTTTCGTTGCCAACTTTATCGGCGAAAGCAATATTTTCAACGGCTTGATGATCCGTGACTGCCTGGTGAAGAGTGCAGGCGCAGAGCTCACCTGTGTAGACAAGGGATTTGGCGAAAACCAAGAAGTAGATGTAGTAATCCGCCCAGAAGACATCGAGGTAACTACCAATACCGAGAATGCCCAGTTTGTAGGCAAGATTACCAGCAGCATCTTCAAGGGTGTGCATTACGAGATGCTCGCCGAGACCGCGAATGGCTACGAGTTCCTGATGCAGAACTACAAGCACTTCGAAGTAGGCCAGACCGTAGGCATGAGCGTAGTGCCAGACAACATCCACATCATGAAGAAAGAACGCACCTCAAATGTATTTGAGGCCGCAGTCAAGGGCAAGGATATCATCGAGTTCCTGGGTTGCGAGTTCAAGAAGGAGATTCCTGCCGATTTGCAAGGCAAGGAAACCATCAGTGTATCCGTACCATTCGGCAAGATAGAGCTCTTCGACAACGAGGATGAAGGAACCTTCACGGGCGATATCAGCTTTATCCTCTACAAGGGCGACCACTACCACGTTACCGTAGACACCGACTGGGGCGAGAAGCTCTACGTGGATACACAAGACGTCTGGGACCTCGGCGACCACGTTGCCATCACCATCCCTCCCGACGGAATCGAGTTCAACTAACAAATGTAACACCTATAAATTTTTGAGATTAGAAATTGAAGCTCATTAAGTTTATTTCTTCACGCCAAAGTTGGACGATACCTTACGCCATCTTTGCGGCTATATTTGTAGTGCTGCCTCTTATCCTCATCGTGATATTCGCTTTCACCGACGAGTATGGCGGCGTAACGCTTAGCAACTTCGAGAAGTTCCTAAGCCATCCAGAAGCGATGAACACCTTCGTCTATTCGATAGGCATCGCCTTCCTCAACACCTTGCTCTGTATCTTGCTGGGCTATCCTGCGGCATACATCCTTACGCAGACCAAGATGAAGTACGCCAATACCATTGTAATGCTCTTCATCCTGCCGATGTGGGTCAACATTCTGGTTCGCACCCTTGCCACCGTAGCCCTCTTCGATTTCGCCGACCTTCCGCTCGGTGAAGGAGCCTTGCTGTTTGGTATGGTGTACAACTTCATACCATTCATGATTTACCCTATTTACAATACGCTCCAGAAGTTGGACCGCAGCTACATAGAGGCAGCCGAAGACCTCGGCGCATCTCCATGGCAGCAGTTCTTCAAGGTGGTATTGCCACTCTCCATGCCAGGTGTGGCGAGCGGAGTGCTCATGGTATTCATGCCTACCATCACCACCTTCGCCATCTCCGAGCTATTGACTCTCAACAACATCAAGCTCTTTGGTACCACCATCCAGGAGAATATCAACAACTCCATGTGGAACTATGGTGCGGCCCTGTCGCTCATCATGCTTCTCCTCATCGGTGCGTCTACCTTGATAGGTTCTATCGACAACAATGCTAAAGCGGAAGGAGGTATCAGATGATGCATACATTATTTAATAAGGAAATGATGAAGAAAGTATTCTGCCAAGGCTACCTCTGGCTACTCTTGCTGCTGCTCTACTCCCCTATCCTCATCATCGTCATCTTCTCTTTCACCGAGGCCAAGGTGATGGGCAACTGGACGGGATTCTCCCTCCAGCTCTATAAGAATCTTTTCGTAGAAGGCACCCACCACTCGCTAACGGCGGCACTCATCAATACGGTAACCATTGCCCTGATTACTGCCACCGCCTCCACCCTCTTCGGTACATTGACAGCCATCGGCATCCACAACCTGCGCAACCGCGCAGCCCGACAGGCCATCTCGTTTGTCAACAACATTCCGATATTGAATGGCGACGTCATCATCGGTATCTCGCTCTTCCTGCTCTTCATCTCGCTGGGCATTCCTCAGGGCTACACCACGGTGGTACTGGCGCACATCACCTTCTGTCTGCCATACGTCATCCTAAGCGTAATGCCACGACTCCAGCAGATGAACCCAAACATGTATGAAGCGGCTCTCGACTTGGGAGCTTCGCCTATGCAGGCATTGAGAAAGATTATCATCCCCGAGATATTGCCTGGTATGATTTCGGGCTTTATGCTCGCCATTACGATGAGTATCGACGACTTCGCCGTCACCATCTTCACCATCGGCAACGAGGGATTGGAGACCCTCTCCACCTTTATCTACGCCGATGCCCGCAAGGGAGGTCTTACACCAGAGCTTCGCCCACTCTCCACGATTATCTTCGTGCTGGTACTCGTGATGCTCATCATTATCAACCGTCGTTCCGACAAAAACAACAAGAAGAAGAAGTAAGATGAAGAATATATTTTTTGGAATGAAAAGAGCCAAGGATTGGAAGAGTCTCAAGACATTGGCTTTTCTGGCTCTGACCGTTTGGATGATTCTGCCACTCTCTTCTTGCCGTAACAGCGATAACCGCGAGGAGATTCTGAAGGTATACAACTGGGCCGACTACATCGACGAGGATGCCCTCGCCAAGTTCCCTGCATGGTATGAGCAGCAGACGGGCAAGAAGGTGCGCATCATCTACCAGACCTTCGACATCAACGAGGTGATGCTTACCAAGATAGAGCGCGGACATGAGGACTACGACGTGGTTTGCCCATCCGAGTACATCATCGAGCGAATGCTGCGCAAGGATCTTCTCCTGCCTATCGACACCTGCTTTGGCAAGACACCTAATTATATTAAGAACATTGCCCCTTACATCAACGAGCAGATAGACCAAACCTCCAACAATGGCCGTATCGCCCACCACTATGCCGTGCCATACATGTGGGGCACGGCAGGTATCCTCTACAATAAGAAGCACGTGCCCCTGAAGGACGCCCTTACCTGGGGAACTCTCTGGGACAAGAAGTATCGTAACAAGCTGCTGATGAAGGACTCCTATCGCGACTCTTACGGCACAGCCCTCATCTGGGCTCACCGCAAAGACCTGAAGGAAGGCAAGGTTACCGTACCACAGCTGATGAACGACTACTCAGAAGAGGCTATCGACACCGTAGAGAAGTACCTCAAGGCACTGAAGCCAAACATCGAGGGCTGGGAGGCCGACTTTGGCAAGGAGACCATGACCAAGGGCAAGGCTCTGCTCAATATGACCTGGAGTGGCGATGCCATCTGGGCTATCGAGGAGGCAGAGAAGGTAGGCGTAGACTTAGGCTACGAGGTACCTGTAGAAGGCAGCAACGTTTGGTTCGACGGCTGGGTAATCCCCAAATACGCCAAGAACCCAAAGGCAGCCGCCTACTTCATCAATTACCTCTGTCAGGAAGACATTGCCATCTCCGACATGGATGCTACAGGCTACATCAGCTGCGTGGGTGGCAAGAAGGTGTTTGAGGCCATGAGCAGCGAGGAAGATTATCCGGAGACCGTAAACGCCTCTTACTTCTTCGGTGATGAAGGCAGGAATGCACACCTCGACCCTATCATGTATCCAGACAGCAGCGTGGTGGCAAGATGCGCCATGATACGAGATGCCGGCGACCGCACTCCAGAGATTCTCGACATGTGGTCGAAGGTGAAGGGCGACAACCTGGGTGGCGGCATCGTCATCTTCCTGCTTGCCGTGATTGCCGCATTGACAGCATTCGTAGGATTCAAGAAATATGAGAGCTACAAGCACAGAAGACTGTCGAGAAAACATCGCAGACGTCACGTGATAAAGGTAAAAGGATAAAAAAGTAAGGGGGTAAAATCCTATTATTAGAACTTTTTTTGAGGGAAAAGTGAAAAAAGTGCAAGAAAAATTTGGTAGAATCAAATAAAAGCATTACCTTTGCACTCGCTTTTGAGATACAAAGCGTTTGGGTGGTTACCAGAGTGGCCAAATGGGGCAGACTGTAAATCTGCTGGCTATGCC
>CAVKLF010000120.1:0-5325 GCA_963657075.1 bacterium
AACTATATTAATGTAGTTTTTATGAAAAATGCGCACACCACTTTTGAATGTGCAAAAATGCAGATGGTTATCAGATAGTGGGAAAATAGAAAAACTCCCGCTGGGCTTTTCCGTTGTTAAGCCTAGCGAGAGTTCTATCATTCAGTTAAAAGAGTGTTAAAATATTATTTAAATAGAATTTTCTTTCCGTTTATTATTCTAATGCCCTTCTTACTATTGGCAAGACGCCCCATCAAGTCATACATTATTTCTTTTCCATATTGGTTTGAGTTCAGCCCAATGACAGATATTCCTGTAGCTTTAGGGTTATGATAACAGGTTTTGTCCCATTCATATGCCATGTCATTCTCGTCATAAAGCACCTCATACATGGTATAATCATCCATCCAGACACTTCTTAGCCTATATGTGCAAGAAAACATCAAATTATTCTCTTCTGTAAGATAATAAATGTCTGCAAATATCGTTTCACCATTGTCCGACATGGTCATTTTTATGGATTTGCCATTGCTTATATTTTGCAGGCTGTCTAGATCATAAGTTGCCATATAGATACTGTCTTCGACTGCCGTAAGCATAGCTACCGTTTCTCCCAACAACTTACCATCACTATATTCACTTTCTGTACATCTATACCAAGTAAGGTTTTTCTTCAGGTCGAATATCGTGTTAGTTGCTACATCGATTTTCGACGAGGTTACGACTTGCTTCTCGCCATTTTGCACCTTATACGTTGTGTAGGTTTCGTAGTCCTCTCCTTTCTCATAGGATATGTACCAAGACTCGTCTGAAGGTCCATACCAGACGATATTTCCTTCATCATCATACTTGAGGACATAAGTTCCTGAACCATCTTCCTTGTCAGAATAATTACTGTAGCCTACCAACTGTCGGGCTTCATTATACTCATAGGCAATACTGTCCTCTTGTACCAAATTGCCATTGGCATCAGTATCGAAGAAAGTTAAGCTTTGTAGATATGAATCCTTTATTTGCGGCTTGCACGCCCTTATAGTTTTCCATTCACCATTGTCATACTGCTCTACCCTGGTAATATGATTCCACTTGACATTACTGAAATCCAACTGCCAAGTACTTTCATCAAAAGCACTAAAGTTGATAACATCATTATAGTAAGTCCAGTCGTAGACGTAGCGTGTCTCCATTACCTCTTTCCCATCGGTGTCAAAGCTGCCTTGTATGGTATATTCAGGCTGCGATGAGCCACCCTTGCCATAATATGTGACTGAGATTCCTTCGTATTTTCTCTCATAACGATCCCATCTGTATTCCTTTATGCTTTCTACATCACCATTCTCATAGTATGTATAGCATGTCTTGCTTACAGGATCGACACCCTCGTAATGCATGATGCTGTCAACTTGTTTCGTTTTCCCCGTATTCTCTGCCACATCGATTTTGGCTTTCTTTTGTACAATCGGGTTAGATTGTATGGAAGGCATCGTCTTGCAGAGTGCCTTCATGGCAAGTGAACCTATGCTGATAGAGTCGGAATCATGATACTCTGCGGCATGGAGCGACTTGGTGCCAAGCAATACTATTGCTAGCAATAAAAGATATTTTGTATGTTTCATCTTAATATACCTATTTATAATTTAGAATGCACCTCTCTCCATATCTGCTGGATGCTGAATGACGTATCCATTGTTTAAGTCGTTCAGCAGAAGTGGTTTGGTAGAGTACATATAGTACAGGTAGAGGGGCTGGTGTATGCTATGCAGATAATAGATACCACATTTTGTAGGACCTCCAGGTTTTGTTCTGTAGTGTTTAGAATCTTCGTTGATCCAAAAGTCCTTGAAGTTGTTGCTATGCTGTGCATCGTCACAATATTCGGTACCACCAGTAGAACCTATCACATTACCTTCTTCATCATAAAGGGCAAAAGCAGTGATAGGGGTAGAGGTCTTGTCTTCCTTGTCGATAGGCGTTACCACCAATTGCCTGTCTGTCGTCCTGCATTGCCAACCTGTGCCCGTATTGGCTGATTCTGGAATCATGCTATTTATTTCGCCATTATTCTTGTGTTCTACGAAATTGATTGATTTGATGCCAGGACATTCGCTATGCAGGGCTAGAGCATAGTACCATACATGTTTTTTTCGTCTGACGCATCTACCAAATGCATGAACTTGCGTATCAAGTACTTTCCCTTGTCCAGAGCTATGCCAACCTCCTTTTTTCGTATATCTATTGAGCATTATTGGATAATACACGCGTTCTACCCCATCAGGGCATTTAGCCTTGAATGGCACAATGTTTTCGTCGTCTGTTACTTTTAGTTTTAAGTCTGCCAAGACCCAACGTGTCCTTTCCTCCGGTTCCTTGAAATCTTCTTCTCTGTGATTCAAATATTCCAGATACCCGTCGCCATCTATGTATTTCTTGAGTAAGTTGTATCTATCCGACGTTTTGTCGACTACCAGGTTGTATATAGGGTAAAGCTGCGCATCTTGTCCTTTGCCAGAATAAGCCAAAGGTATCCAACTTTCTGGGTCTGCGCCTGCTACAAAACTGTCCGTCCCTGTGGCAGTACTGAAGTTTCCGCCCTGCATGCTCACTTTTATGTCTAAGTCTACCTGTTGCGCAACTGTTTCATTTTTATAGTTGAATGAGGCAGAGCCAGTAAATTTGTTGTCTTGAGCATACTTATAGGCCGCCAATTTGTCTTTATTCATACCAAGAATTGAGTCTGCACTTTGTTCTGACATTCTATTTACAGAAACGGTCAATTCCGCAGCCCACGAGTCGCTATGAGTCTCGATGTCTTGCTTCTTAGACATAGTATAAGATACGCGTGCACCCAGTATGCAGAAGGTAGGAATGTAGAGGCCGTAATGATCCAGAATTTTAAAGATACCTTCTTTGGTATTGGGATACTGTTCGAGGTATTTATCCGTATTAAGAACTTGATTGAAATCGTTGGCGATATATTTACCAAAGTCCTTGGTAATATACTCAGCTGTTCCTACTGCACACTCTGTATTCCTTGACTGGAGATAATACTGATAGTCATATTTTGATGAATTCTCCTGTGTATACCCGAGAGATGCACTAACTGCACCAGACTTACCCAACGGAATATTTTTCAGTCCTACGCTAAGCCCCCAGTTCTCGTTTGCTTCTTGTATGGAGTTACCTTGGCTAGTTTCTATAGTTTGATTTTGGACAAAATTCTTGATGTTGTTCACGACACTATCGCTTAATAGCAATTGCGAATTGAGAACCTCGGATCGGGTAACCTGGGCACCGATAGCTGTCGTAGGAAATACGGCATAAGAAAAAATATCGGCAAAACGTTTGCGTTTCTTGTAATCCAGGTCATTGCTGGCGCGAGTAGCAGTATTCTTCTTACGTACCGACACCAAGAGATTCTTATCTAAGTTACTGTTGCCCGGCACACTGATTGTTACAGAATCAAGCACCGTAGCACCTTGCATACTCTGAAGCATTTTGGGGCGAAGGTAATATTTTCCTTCCTCTTCCACACAGTCAAAGGTGACAATGCCACCATGGTTCTTTACTTCTACGGGACCATCTACATTCAATGGTATGCGCTGATTGGAAAGCGTATCAATTCCCGAGATAAATAGGTTGGTACCATAAGTAAGGTCGCAGGTTGTATCCAGCGACCTAGCTATTGATGTGTTACCGTTTTGCATTGCATCTTCACTACAGGCAGTAAAGGTCAATAGACCAATGCTTAAGAGTGGATACATTTTTTTTAAAAAATTCATACTTTATTGTTTTATACTGTTGTTAATTTCCGCTATGTCGAAAAAGCTAAAGCCTCCGGCCAATAATGGGTTAATCATTATTCATTTCTTAAATTTATTTGTAGCACGAAGCGCCCCCTTCAATTCGATGCAAAAGTATAAAAAAAACTTAAGCTTACAAAATTTCAGAATAACATTTTTGTGCTCAATCTTTAGTTTTTCCATTTTTATTCTATTTCATCCATCTGCCTCAACTTTTTGCGATAAACCATCAGCAAAACCAATCCCCTCAAAATGAGGTAGATGATGAAGGCAAGCCACAGGGCATGATTGCCCAGCACAGGATGCAAAGCAAAGAAGAGCGAGAAGAATGCCACCGCGGCGATACCCGTCGAGGCTAGCATACTCCTAGACTGCGTGATGCCCACAAAGATGCCGTCGAAGACGAACGCTGCCATACCCGAAATCGGAATGAGTACGGCCCACCAGAAATAATCGCCCGATGCTGCCACTACCTTTCCATCGCTCGTCAGCAATCTGAGGAAGCCAGTACCTCCTATTATATATAATAAGGTGAAAGCCAGCGCCACGATGCCGCCAAACACCATGGTGCGCCTCACCACATCTTGAAATGCCGCCATGTTATAAGCACCATAATACTTGCCAGCCAATGCCTCGGCAGCATACGCAAAGCCATCCATAAAATAGGAAAAGATGGTGAAGAGCGTCATCAAGAGTGTGTTGACGGCCAGTACGAGCGTACCCTCTCTGGAGCCGGCCGCAGTGAAGAAGAGGTTCACGGCCACCAAGCACACTGTGCGAAGAAAGATGTCCTTGTTGAGCGAGAAGAACCGACGCAAGGGTTCCGCAGAGAAGAGATTCCGGCGGAAATCATATTTCCCTAACCGGCGATAGTAGATGCGAAACAGTACGCAAGCCATGAGGAATCCCCACCACTGGGCGACAACCGTGCCGAGCGCCACGCCTTCCACCGTCATCCGGCAACAGAAGACGAGCAAGAGGGACACCACGATGTTGACCACATTCTGTGTGAGCGACACCACCATCGGGATGCGCGTGTTCTGCATGCCGATATACCAGCCCGTGAATCCATAGAGTCCCAATACCGCCGGCGCTCCCCAGATGCAGACGCGACAATATCGGCGGGCCAAGTCGACGACATCCGCCTCGGGCGACATCGCCCACAGCCCTGCGCCTATCAGCAACCGCTGAAGGACGAAGAGGAGCAATCCGATGCCCACGCCTATCGTGAGCGACCTCACCAGAAGCCTCATCACCTCGGCCAAGTCGCGGCGACCAAGGGCCTGCGAGGTCATCCCGCTCGTTCCCATCCTCAGGAAGCCAAAGAGCCAGTAGATGACATTGAAGAGCATCGAGCCCACGGCGATGGCTCCGATATAGGATGCATCACCGATATGGCCCACGATGGCGACATCCACCAAACCCAAAAGCGGTACCGTGATATTACTGATAATCGACGGTACCGCTAGATGTAATATTTTCTTATTCACTTAACTTCAGACTTCTAACTTCAAACTTCATCCAGCCTTACGAGCCTATGGCTGTC
>CAVKLF010000121.1:0-5076 GCA_963657075.1 bacterium
TTGCCATAATCGTAAGTTTTGAATTCGATGGCAAAGATACGCTTTTTTATCCTAAACGCCAAGGAAATCCAGGACGAATCACACAAATCGAACGAATATTTTTAGTCTCCCACGGACCGATTAATATTTAAATATTTAAAGATGGAAATATGGAAAGATGTTTTTCTCCCACAGACCGGGAATATTGAAATGTTGAAATATGAAAATATTGAAATATTGTTTTCTCTCCCACAGATTCCACAGAAACAACGTTCGGCGGCCGAAGGGAAAGCCAATTCACAGATTTTCGCCTGTACGGCGATGGAGAGGTGAACACGGATTGCACGGAATACACGGAACATTCATGCTTGTCACTAAAGAAAACTTACGGCGTTAGCCCTTCCGTTCGTTACTTCCCGTTGAGTAGTTTTTCTTCATCATCTTATCAATCTTTCTCGTTTGCTTGAGATATGAAGGAAACTTGAAGTATGTCCAAGAATCCTGTTTCTGCAATTCTACCATACCCTTGTATAGATGGTTTACCAACGAGGGACAACTCTCTTTGCGGAGGTGCTCAATGACTTCATCGAACAGTTCGGCAAGAGTGTTGCCAGGATTGAATGCGTCTGTGACATCATTATATAGCTCGTCTTTGGCAAAATGAGAGGAAATGACCAAGGAGACGGAAAGAAACTTGGAAACGGCATCTGCCAATTCGCCATTCCTCAAATGTTGCTCTATGGCTTCCTTTGCCTTAGACAAGGCTGTAGTTATCTTGGATGTGTCGGGTTTGCCTTCCACCTTTACAAACACCTCTTCCATTGTTGAATCATGAGAGATGACGGAGGGGAGGTCAACGATTGGCACCTTATGGAGCAGGACATAACGCTGGAGCAACTGACGCCAAACCAACATACGTGCTCCTTGCCACATTTCCACGGATGCCGCCGTGAGAAGAGCGAAGAGGGAAGGATGAAGGGTGAAGAATTCATGGGTTCTTCTTCCCAACTCTTCCATCTCATCTGTATAAGCGATGTCTGTTTCTATCGAGAATCCACCTATGCCTTTTGCCTTTTCAAACTTATATTCGCTCTGCGTGAGCAAGTGCAGCAAACGAGGATATTTCTTCGACTCCAAGTTGGCGTGGAATTGATCTCGCTCATCCTTGCTTTGCGAGGCATAATAATCATAGAAGCCTCCCCATGAGCAGATAGCCTTCACCTTGCCTTCTGCTGTCTCCAAGAGGGCGAAATGAGCATAATACTCATAGTCCTCGTCGAAGACCGGGGCATACTTGTCCGCTTCATACTCCTTGTCTCTGAAAAATTGCCGAAGGTTGCAACGGAGGATAAACTCTACGATGCCATTATGGCGTAAGACCGCATAGTCCTGTCCTTGCGGGATGGACACCCCTGAAGTGGGGGTGAGGAACGGACGCAGGATGACGTCAGGTATCAGTTCCTTCAGTCCTTGCTCTAAAGTTCCGCCGTCTGCCTTGAAATAATTGGCGAGGATGCGGAAGTTATTGCGCATCGAATCGTCTATATGGCTTAGTACTTTTTGCTGATGAGCCGCAGTCTTCACTGCAACCTTATTGCTATATGCTATATCGGAAGCATGGCGATTGCGATAGACCGTCAACTTGTCCAGATATTTCTTAAAATGCTTGCGCAATGTATCAGAAGCATTTCCCGTAGGTTCTTTTGCCTGCAAGTAGCCTATTATCTGGTCGATGGCACGCCATGCGCCAACTGCCTCTGACTTCGATCCCTTGGTGGCCTCATGCTCTATCTGCATATCGTACTGGCGGACATTGGAGATGTTGAGGCAACGGTCGTTTCCGAAGCGCACCAAGAGATGGCGGTCTTTCTTGCCCTTGTTCTTGACTTGCTTGACAACACCTACCCAACCTGCCATCGGACCGCTGAAAATACGGATGGTGTCGTTCACCAGAATGAGGTCGTCGTATCGCTTGTCTACAATACTCAGTCCCTCTATGCCATCGGCTATCTTATCGTTGTAATAGATAAAGCGTTCCATGTCATCATCGGGTATTTTCGCCTGCTTTACGATTTCGTCTAATGTGCGAGACTTGCTGTCGGCGCAAAGAATATGTGCCTTGGTGAAAAAGGTGCGTTCTACCACCTCAGCACTTCTCGCCACATAATCAATCCCCTTATACATGAAGTAGCCATATTCGGAAAGATTTTGTTTCAAATGCTCTTCGTTCTGCACTCTGATGAAAAAGAGTCCTTGCAAGACAGGAATGAAACGTGCTTTTTCTTCTCCGCTTTCATTTCTGTAGGTTCTTCTTCCCAAGGGGAAATAGAAGTCGGCGATGGTGTCCTTGAATTTTTCACGCAGCAAATCCATTGATTTTTGCTCTGTGAAAACATCAGTCTTGACTATGTACCACATATTGAGTGAAGAACGACGGGTGAAGAAATGTCAAATGTATTTGGCCTGCGAATACATCTCGGCTTCCCCTGAAAAGATTTCTCTTCCCGGATTATTGGGGGTGTGACGCATATCACAGCATTGAAAAACCAATAGACTAACTTCCACTAGTCTTCAATACTTTTATGTCTTTCAGCTGCTGCCATGCACGATGATGACATGCGCATAATCAGTTCTTTGTATTTCATACGCCGAATTAAAATGAAAGCCATATTTACAGTTCTTATGTCAAAGTTTTTCTGTATCTCTACGTAAGAGACACAGAAATCCTCGTAACTCCCTGATAATAGGGGGGGGGTACTGACGTAAGTCCAAAATAATTCAACAAAACGCCTCAAGTTTTGTTGAATAATCGGAAAATTTTAACATTTATAATTCGTTCATTTACAATAAATTTCTTATTTTTGCAACTGAATTTCTGTGTCTCTTACGTAGAGATACGGAGATTTGGTTCATTTTGGTTCAATTTCAGTTGACCATGGATTTTCTCCCGCTGATCGCACAGAAAACACGGATTAATTCTTTAATTTGGCGAACACGGAAAGCGCGGATGAACACGGATTTTTTTTTTATAATGCCGCAAGAATCTTGGCGTTGGCGGCATCAACTTCATCGGTTCGGATGGAGCGGAGGTATATTTGGGTGGTGGTCTCGGAGGTGTGACCCAATGCCTCGCTGATGACGGAGAGGGAGATGTCGTTGTCTCTTGCTGCTGTTGCCCAAGAATGGCGGGCGACATAGAGGGTCAGTTTGCAAGGGAGGTTCATTTTCACGCCCAGTTTCTTGAGATGGTAAGAGATGCGCGACTCGGCATTGTGGTAAAGTTGATGTTCGCTTGGGTTCTTGCCCTTGTCGGTGATGAGGAATGGGAAGAGATAAGGGGAAGAGGCGGTCTGATTCTTGTATTTATCGACTATAGTCTGCATGTCCTTTTCCCAACGAATGCTGAGGCGCTGGCCCGTCTTGCTTCGGGTGTAGTGCAGAAAACCATCACGGAGGTCGGACTTGCGGAGATGCGCCAAGTCGATGAAAGAGATGCCTCGGAGATAGAAGCTCATCAGGAAAGCGTCTCTTGCCAGCTCTTGTTGGGAGGTGGGTTTTGTATCTATGCGCTTGATTTTGCTGACTACTTCTTTGGGAATGGCTCGCTTACTTGTCTTGTCGATGCCAGTATAGACATCCTTGAATGGATGCTGTTGTGGAACCAGCCCTTTCTCTGCGGCACGATTATAGACGGCTCGGAGAATGCGCATGTAGAAGGAACTGGTGTTGCGGCATACTCCTGCCACGTTCTTCAGATACGCCTCATAAGATTTTATCTCATCGGCATCCATCTCGGCAAAGGTAATGTCCTGTTGGTTGCGGAATCGCATGAAACTATTGAAGGTGGCTTGGTAATGGAGCATCGTGCGATACTGTCCGTTGGCTTTCAACTGAGAGATGATGCGGCTCATGAACTTGACAAACGACTCTGATATTTTCTTTCTTCCCATAACTTTATTGTATTTAACTTGTTGATAATATGATAGGGACATCCTTGCCTCTTTGCGAGAAACAATGGATGCCCCTATATATAACCAATTAATGTTTTTGTTCGTTATCCTACGAAAAGCCTAAAAACATTTTGCCATCTCAAATAATAATCGTATATTTGCACGCACAAGAGCGTAAGCACAACAAAAGCAAGAAGACTATGGCACTGAAGTTATATCCCATCGGAATACAAACCTTCGAGCGAATCCGCAAGGAAGACAAGCTCTACATCGACAAGACGGAATACATCTACCGCATGACTCACACCAGCGGCACGTATTTCTTCCTGGGGCGACCACGCCGTTTCGGCAAGTCGCTCCTCGTATCTACCATGCAAAGCTACTTCGAGGGCAAGAAGGAGTTGTTCAAGGGACTTGCCATCGAGAAGCTTGAGAAAGAGTGGACGGAATACCCCGTGCTCCACTTCGACATGAGCGGCGGTAAGCACATGGAAAAGGAAGAACTGAAAGATTACCTCTGCGACATGCTGGAAGAGCAAGAATACTTGTTGGGGGTGACAGGCAAGGACAAGGCACCCAACCTGCGCTTCAAGGACTTGATTTTGCAAATGTACAGGAAGACCGGCAAGCAGGTGGTCGTACTCATCGACGAATACGACGCACCTCTGCTGGACGTGGCTCACGACAAGGACAAGCTTGACGATTTGCGCAACATGATGCGCAACTTCTATAGCCCGCTGAAGAAATATGAGTCTTATCTTCGCTTCGTCTTCCTCACAGGCATCACCAAGTTCTCCCAGCTCAGCATCTTCAGCGAGCTGAACAACATCACCAACATTTCGATGAATGATGAGTATGCCGGCATCTGCGGCATCACGAAGGAAGAACTCTTGGAGAATATGTCGGAAGACATCGACATGCTCGCCAAGGCATTGGGATATTCCCGAGATGTGACCATCGCCAAGCTCAAGGAGCACTATGACGGTTATCATTTCTCCAAGGTCTCACCAGACGTGTTCAATCCCTACAGCTTGCTCAACTGTTTCGCCAAGCGAGAATTAGGTGCCTATTGGTTCAGTTCCGGCACGCCGACATACCTTATTAATATGATGCGCAAGCATGGTGCCGTACCTACCGACATCACCCG
>CAVKLF010000122.1:0-4837 GCA_963657075.1 bacterium
GAAGAATTCAAATGCAGAGTCTTCATCTTCAAAGCAAGAGAATTCTTCACTCTTCACTCTTCCCTCTTCACTTAAATCCTCTTCACTTTCCCAGACAAAAGTATTCAAGAACGAAGACCGCCGCCGCAAGATACTCGCCCCATTCATGACAGAGTATCTCACCCCCATCATCCCCCCTATCCTCAAGCTGATAGGCTACGACGTGGAGGTGCTACCGATGAGCGACGAGACGAGCGCCGAACTGGGCTTGAAGTTTGCCAACAACGAGGTATGCTACCCCGCCACTCTCATCGTGGGCGACATCATCAAGGCACTGCAGTCGGGCAAGTACAACCTGAAGAATACCGCCGTGGTCATGAGTCAGACGGGCGGACAATGCCGCGCCACCAACTACGCAGGGCTCATCAAACGCGCGATGATAGCCAACGGATACCAAGACGTACCCCTCCTCACTCTCGGTGTGACAGCCCAAACGGGCGAGGCATCGGGCAGCACCGACGACAAGCAAGACTACAACGAGCAGGAAGGCTTCAACATCCCCTGGCTCAAGTACTCGCAAATCATCATCACCGCCATTCTCTACGGCGATGCCATCAGCGAGATGTACAATGCCTGCATCGTGAGAGAGCGCAAGCCAGGCATCGCCAAAGAACTGAGAGACAAGTACATGCGCCTCATCGACGAGCCTATCGCCCGAAACTCGGCCAAGGGGCTCATCAAGCTTCTGGGGCAAGCCGCCGAGGAATTCGACCAGATGACCCTCGACAAAAACGTGCCACGAGTAGGCATCGTAGGCGAAATCTTTCTGAAGTTCAACCCCTTCTCGCACCAGTTTCTGGAGCGATACATCATATCGAAGGGCATAGAGGTAGTGCCCCCACTGCTTGCCCCCTTCTTCCTGCAAGAGTTTGTAAACGTAGAGGTGCAGAAGCACATGCGCCTGAGTTGCAACAAGGTGCCCGATTTCGTGGTGAGGGGAGCCTACCAAGCCCTCATCGGCAGGCGCATCAGGCAAATCAACCGGGCAGCCTCCAGGTTTCGCTACTTCCGCAAGTTTACGAACATCTACGATGATGCCAAAGAGGTAAAGGGTCTGGTATCGCTGGCAGCCCAGTTTGGCGAAGGCTGGCTCTTGCCTGCCGACATCGTGGGCTATATCCGCGACGGGGTAGACAACATCATCTCCCTCCAGCCCTTCGGTTGCATCGCCAACCACGTGATAAGCAAAGGCATAGAGAAGCGTCTGCACGAGCGATTTCCTAGCCTCAACCTCGTATCGCTCGACTTCGACTCGGGCGTTTCAGAAGTAAATGTCACCAACCGCCTGCTGCTCTTCCTAGACAGCATAGCAGGATAAACAACAGAACAAAAGGCAGTTTTTTCACATTCCGTGCAAAAAACTGCCTTCATTTCTTTGTACTTTCTCAGAATAATCGTATCTTTGCACACAGATTTTATTGACACACTATAGAATAATGAGTAAAGATACACTAACTCATCAGCTGACGGAGACCATCGACGAGCTATCCAGCACAGAGTCACTCAAAGGTCTCTTCCATCAGCACCGAGACGGGAATCCACTTCCTTCGGGCCAGGCGCTCGAAGAAATCATCAGTCTGTCTCGCTCCATCCTTTTCCCAGGATATTTCGGCAATTCCTCCGTAAATATCTCCACCATCAAATACCATATAGGAGTAAGAGTAGAAAAGCTCTACGAGATGCTCTCAGAGCAAATATTGGCCGGGCTCTGCTTCGCCAACGACTGCGAGACAGAGACGCAAGCCGAACTGCAGCACCAGCGCGCCAAGGCTGGCGTCATCGCCGCCAAGGCCATCATGGAATTTCCTAAACTCAGAAAAATACTCGCCACCGACGTAGAGGCAGCCTACGAGGGAGACCCCGCCGCCATGAGCCACGGCGAAATCATATCCTGCTACCCCGTCATCAAGGCGATAACCAACTATCGCATAGCCCATGTGCTGCATGAGCTGGGAGTGCCACTCATCCCTCGCATGATGACCGAGCTGGCACACTCCGAGACCGGCATCGACATCAACCCCGAGGCCACCATCGGCAAGCATTTCACCATCGACCACGGCACGGGCGTGGTAATAGGAGCCACCTGCATCATCGGCGACAACGTAAAGCTCTACCAGGGCGTAACCCTCGGGGCCAAGAGTTTCCCACTCGACAAAGACGGAAACCCCATCAAGGGAATACCCCGCCACCCTATCCTGCAAGACGATGTCATCGTATACGCCAACGCTACCATCCTGGGACGCATCACCATCGGCAAGGGCTGCGTAGTAGGCGCCAATGTGTGGGTAACCAAAGATATGCAACCCAAAACAAAGAAATATAGAAAAGAAAAACAAAGTTTACTAGATATAGAATTCAATAATGGAACAGGAATTTGAACTCATTGCCAAGACCTTTATGGGTCTGGAGCCAGTCTTGGCGGAGGAGCTCACCCAACTGGGTGCCAACAATGTACAAATCGGTCGCCGCATGGTATCTTTCACGGGCGACAAGGAAATGATGTATCGTGCCAACTTCCAGTTGCACACCGCCATCCGAATACTCAAGCCCATCAAGCACTTCAAGGCACGCTCTGCCGAAGAGGTGTACGACGAGATACAGAAGATAAAATGGGATGACATCTTGGACGTAAAGAAAACCTTCTCTGTAGACTCCGTAGTATACAGCGAGGAATTCCGCAACTCACGCTTCGTAACATACAAGGTGAAAGATGCTATCGTAGACTGGTTTCGCGACAAGCAGGGCACACGCCCCAACATCAGCGTATCCAACCCCGACATCCGCCTCAACATCCATATCGCCGAAGACAAAGCCACACTGAGCCTCGACTCCAGTGGCGAGAGCCTTCACCGCCGTGGCTACCGCCAGGAGCAAGTAGAAGCCCCACTCAACGAGGTATTGGCAGCCGGCATGATACTGATGACAGGATGGAAGGGCGAGTGCGACCTCATCGACCCTATGTGCGGTTCGGGCACCATCGCCATCGAGGCAGCCCTCATCGCCAGCAACATCTCGCCAGGCGTATTCCGCAAGGAGTTTGCCTTCGAAAAGTGGAACGACTTCGACCAGGACCTCTTCGACACCATCTACAACGATGACTCGCAGGAACGCGAGTTCGAGCACCACATCTATGGCTACGACATCGACATGAAGGCGGTAAACACTGCCAGCCTCAACGTACGCGCAGCAGGCATGAGCAAAGACATCACCATCGTCCAGCAAGACTTCAAAGACTTCCAGCAGCCAGCAGAGAAGAGCATCATCGTGATGAATCCCCCCTACGGCGAACGCATCTCTACCCCCAACCTCCTGGGCACCTACAAGATGATAGGCGAGCGCTTCAAGAAGGCGTTCACAGGCAACGAGGCTTGGGTATTGAGCTATCGCGAAGAGTGCTTCGAGCAGATAGGTCTCAAGCCATCTATCAAGATACCTGTATTCAATGGTTCACTGGAGTGCGAGTTCCGCAAGTACGTGATGTTCGACGGCAAGATGAAGGAGTTCCGTTCCGAGGGCGGCATCGTAAAGACCGAGAGCGAAAAGCGAGAGATGGCACAGAAGCACCGCTTCAAGAAAGAGCGTGAATTCAAGAAACGCATCTCCGAGGAGACTGAAAACGAGGATGCCGATATCCGCAGCTTCCAGTTCCACAGCCATCGTCTGGAAAACTTCGAGAAAAAACGTGCCGAGATCCGCCGTGGCGGCAGACCTCGCGTAGGCTCTCGCCAAGACAATGACAAGGGCGACAAGCGAGGTGGTTTCAAGGGAGACAAGCGAGGAGGTTTCAAGAGCGACCGAAAGGGCGGCAGAGACTTCAAACGCGGCGGCAAGCGCGATTTCTCAAACTTTGACAATGAGGATTAATCTGTGGAGGAAACTATCATGAATGTAAGAAAATCATTATATACACTATCGATGGCGGCTATGATGGCTATCAGTACAGCTAACGTACAGGCACAGGGCGTAGTACCCGCACAGAAGGGTGACAAGGCCTTCACGCTGGAAGACCTTAACTTCGGCGGAAACAACTACCGCAACATGGTGGCAAAGAACCGCTGGTGTACCTGGTGGGGCGACGAACTGATACACCTGGACACCGACGCCTGCTACCTCGTAAACAAGCAGAACGGCAAGGAGACAAAGCTCTTCGGCGTAAACGACATCAACCAGTGGATAAGCAACACCAAAGACCGCAAAGTTTACGCCCTTTACAATGCCCAGTTCCCATACACAGGCAAGAGTATTGTCAAAGTGGGTAATGGAACCACCACATATTACGTAGACTGGAAGAAGAAAAAATGCCTGAGAGAGGTAACATTCGAGGATGGCGAAAACCTTCTGGAAGCTAACGCACAGCAGAATGCCTACGCTTACCTCAAGGATTGTAACCTCTACGTAGTGACCGAACAGGGCAAGAAAACACAAATATCTACCGACGGCAGCCGCGAGATAGTCTATGGCCAAAGCGTTCACCGCGACGAGTTCGGCATCACAAAGGGAACATTCTGGAGCCCAGACGGAGGCAAGCTCGCCTTCTATCGCATGGACCAGAGCATGGCAACCGACTATCCGCAGGTAATCATCCCCGAGATAGACAACTTCAACCACCCTGAGACACAGAGCTGCATCGCCACCCCCGACCCAGACAAGTATCCGATGACAGGAGAAACCTCACACAAGGTAACTGTGGGCGTATTCGACGTAAAGACTGGCAAGACCATCTACCTGAAGGCTGGCGACCCTACCGACCGCTACTTCACCAACATCGCCTGGGCACCCGACGGCAAGACCATCTATA
>CAVKLF010000123.1:0-4772 GCA_963657075.1 bacterium
ATTCCTTCTTTTGCTGGCAAAATCTCCTTATCCTCGGCAGTTGCGGATTTGAGGCTTATTAATCATCCCCTTCTTGAGAACATAGCTCAAAGAGGGGGATGACTGTTTATTCTATCGTAGAGATGGTAACATCCGAGAAGTTGTTCATATAGTCGAGAATCTTTAGGGTATGAAAACCTCGCTTCGCCTTTACCTCAATGTTTGCCTCCAGAAATTCTTCCTTAGAGGTACGGCGGTCTTTCAGTTCGTATGTATGTACCTCCATACCGTCTAGCTTAATCTTCTGGATAAGCTCCTTGACGCTGTCACGAGAGGGAGCAGAAAAAGTCAAGTTGATGGTGGTAGTACCGAGCTGAGGAATGAAGTAATTGAGCACTTCCAGACCTAAAAGCACCAACACCGTGGTAAGGCCAGCCGCCACATACATTCCTGTTCCGCAAGCCAGCCCGATAGCCGCAGTAACCCAAAGCCCGGCCGCCGTAGTCAATCCCCTCACCACATTCTTTTGGAAGATGATTGTTCCAGCGCCTAGGAAGCCTATACCCGACACCACCTGCGCCGCTACTCTCGACGAATCCTTCAGTTCAAAGCCAAAGCCATACTGCGAGACCACGCAGAAGAGGGCACTGCCCAAAGCCACCAGGAAGTGTGTGCGAAAGCCTGCCTCCTTGGCACGATACTCTCGCTCGATGCCTATCGCTCCGCCCAAGACGAGGGCGAGAACAAGGCGAATGGTCAAGTCTGTATAATTTGCATCCATGGTTATTTCCTTTTTATTTTTTAGTTACTATTTCTGCCTTGCCAGACATTACAAATGCAAAAATACAACATTTATTCCGTTAAGCATATGTTTTTAGTTATTTTATGACATCCTACTAAAAATTAAAAAGGGGAAGCGCCGAAACGACACTTCCCCATGGATTGGATGAATTATATAATCATCTGTCTCACGACAGGTAGACTATCAGATTTATTTCACTACCACCTTGCGAGTAGTACCGTCGCTCATACGAACGATGTTGATACCCTTCTGTGGTGCATAGATGCGCTTGCCGTCGGCAGAGAAGCGGGCAGTCTCATATACCTCAACCATGTTGTTCTTGGCCACATGCGAAATGCCTGTAGCTGTGTCCTTGCCAATGCCTACATTGTCGATGCAAACGTAAGTGGAAGTGTTGAGATAACCATAGCTCTGGTCGGAACCGTCGAAGCTGATGCTCAAAGACACCACCTTACCAAGTGAAGAAAGGTCGATCCAGGTCCAGTCGGTGAGGAGCGTCCAGTCCGCCTCATTGTCGGAGCGATAGTCGGCCAGATAGTAATCTACTGAAGCCGTAGAGTTGTCAGCCTTCGTACCCGTAAAGATCACCTTGAACCAGGAACCTTTCTCAAACTTATTCGCAGATCCGTTGCCATTTTTCACGCACTCTACAACCCATGCAGAGTTGGTGATGTCCATACCCTTGATGACCTGGCCTTCAGTAGTATCAGCCACCTTGATTACTTCCATCGGCGTGTTGGGCAGGCTGTTGCCGTAGAGGACGCCATAGGTGGCAGAATTGCGGCCCCCATGACCTACGCACGAGTTCCACTGGTCGGTGGAATAGTCGCTAAAGGTTGTGGCAGTCATCGTACTATAGGCGCAGCCCATCCACGCCCCCCATGCTGGGGTATAGGAATTAACAAACTCGTAGCTGCCACTCTTGAATGTGCCAACCTTCTCCGTGCCGTAGTTTCCTTCCACCTCTTGGGCATTGTCGGCAGGACCTGTCCAGTACTTGTCTACCCCAAGGTTTAAATCCTCGAAGGTTGCCACACCTGCCTCTTCCGCATCAGTCTGTGCCATAACAGCAGAAGGTACACTACACATGGTTGCAACAATGGCAACCGAAAGAGAAAAATTGTAAATCTGTTTCATACTTTTACGTTTATGTTTATTTGATTCTATGCTATTTGCGGAGTAAGGGGAGTTGTCACTCCACCACTATCTTCTTTCCGTTCTTGATATAAATACCCTTCCGTGGTGTTGCTACACGGCGACCCATCAAGTCGTAATAAGAATCGTCCTTGGCAGAGAAGCTACTATGGGTCTGCGATACAGAGATACCCGTAGGCGTGCGGGGCGTGATGACGATAGGATTGTCATCATAGCCCTCCACCAAGTGAAGATCCTTGAAACCAGCCACCTCGGTAGAAGTCTCGCCCAGCCAACCGCAATATTGGAAGATGCCGCACACCACCTTGACGAAGTTAACCTCCTTCAGGTCTACGTGGTTGCCGTCTGCATCCACCGCCCAGTCAATGTCAAAGGTAGAATAGTCGTCGGTATTGAGTGATGCATCCACGTATCCATAGGCATCCTTGTCATAACGATACTGCACCCAATTCTGAGAAGTTTCCGTGCCATAATTGATGGCATTGTTGGGTAACTTTCCTCCCTTAAAGGTTATTGTCTCGCCCTCTTCCCACAGCGGCCAGTAGGTTTGTTTGTGGAAGGAGTTCTTCATGTGGTAACCCGTAGAGTCGCGGCGCACTCCGTTCTTGTCAGTCCATGTGGCCTCCCACTGGATGTAGTTATCGTAGATGGAGGCCGTCTGACTGTGTTCTCCCGTCTCTGCCGTGGGCTTGTGGTAGGTGATGGAGAAGTCATGAATCTCGGAGGTGTAATACTCAGAGCCTGCCAGTTCATACCACTGACATGTCTCCACATCATCGCCTACACCCACGTATACAATGCCCGGTTCGAAGGAACCGCCAATGGTTTCCTTGCCGTAAACGGGGTCGGAGGAGGCATAAAACCCGTTACCAGTGATGCGGAGGTCTGAGCCACGCTTGTTCTGCACGGGGTGGTCGAACTTTACGGTGATGTAACCGCCGTAGGTGCCCAGATGAATAAGCCCTTTCCCAGAGTTCAAACTCTCGGTTGCCTTTTGGCACACCTCTTCATGGGTAGAGCCTTCTACTGCCGTTGGCAGCACATTCACAAACTGCCCTGGTGCCGGATGCAACTCCACAACCTCGATATTCTGAGTCTGGGCATAAGACACCACAAAAGTCAAGCTCAACCATCCACATGCAATAATCTTCTTCATATCTTCTTTTTAAATTATTCCCAAATCGGCAATGCCAAGATGTGAGCTGGGTTCACGTAAACCTCTTGGGGTGCAAACAAAGGCTGTCCGTCTGACCTGTATCCATACAGTTCACCTGCAGAACCATAACTCCCGGCATCTGTAAAATACACGTTGCCCGTATAGGGCGACACGTACAACTCATAAGGTGATGTCAGCTCCTTAATCTTCTGCGTGATGACATCGCTGTAAATGCCGTCCTTCACCTGCTGCGTGGCAGGGTCGATGGTCTTGATGTAGTACACATACTCACCTGTGTTATACGAAAACGCCGAACCTACCGTATAGAACAGGTTGCCATCGGTAGTATTGTAGGTGCAGGGAAAGTCGAAGGTCGTTACCTTATCGGTCTTGCAGTCCAGAATGATGGTCTTCGGACTCACCTCATAGTAATCGCCGCACGAGTTGATGCAGAGATACTGCCCTGCCTGCGACATCTCGCCGTAGAGGTTGATACATCCCGTGTCGATGGTCTTGAGAGATTTCATGGTCTGTGCGTCTACCACCTGCACGGTAGTTTCGTAGTCGTGCCCTTCGGAGAAAGAATAGCCACCCGTGTTTGCCACATAGAGTTTGCCGTCGTAAAGGCGCACACCTTCCGGTTCCCATCCCACCTCGCAGGTAGCTACCACCTGCTTGGTAGCAACATCTATCTTGGCCACATAGCCCTTCTCAAAAGTCTCACTGCCACACTTGTGGGCGTAAGAGGTAATGTAGAGATAGCGGCCGTCGGAGCACATGCGGCGGTTGTTGGGCACGTTCTCCGTAGCACCACACGCCGTTCCGTCGGGATGGATGTACTGAATGATGTTCGACCAATTAACGGCGATGGCAATGAGCGTATCGTTCACCTGTATGATGTCATTGGGCGTGTCGCCCAGTTTGGTGCCATTCACCTGGCGGAACCATTTGTTGGTGAACTGACCGGTCACTCCATCATAATAAGAGAGCTGTCCGTTGTCACTCTGCCAGTTGCCCTCATTGCAAATGATGAGGTTCTCGCCCAAGAGCACGGGGTCGATAACGGGTGCCTTCTCATCTCCGTTGTCGTTCGTACAAGCGGCAAGACACAACATTAATAGCACGAATAGAGTGCTGTTGATTTTTTTCATTGCTTTCATTGCTTCCTTTTTTACTTTTGTGGCGTATGCCTTATTTTTACTTTTTTACCTTTTTACTTTTTTACCTCTAAAAGTTCCCTTTTAATGTCACTGCGAATCTCCTGCCCGGCATAGGCCACCGCTGAATCATCTCGTAGCGCTCGTCAAAGAGGTCCTGACACTCCGCTTCCACCATGTAGTGGCGCGAGAAACGATAGCCTATCTTCAGGTCGGTGCAGTTGTAGGCAGAGAGCGGGTCGTCGATGGTGTTTTCCGTTGTCCAGTAGCGCTTGTCCACAAACATGTGGGAGAGTGATGCCGACCACCCTTTATATAATAAGGTATATACAGCCGTCAGCGACCATTCTGGCGAATAGGCTATGCGGTCGTTGTAAGCCTTCTCCTTCGGATTGGTGCGGTTGCGGTCGTCCTGCCAGGTGGCGGTGAGCAGCAGCGAGTGATGACGCCAATGTCCATTCACACTCACGTCCACGCCCATGCAGCGCGTGTAGCCGTAGTTGAGCATCGTCCACTGGTAAGA
>CAVKLF010000124.1:0-4724 GCA_963657075.1 bacterium
TCGATGATGGGACTCAAACTTTCGTCAGAGACGAACTGAATCGTCCCTGACGTCGGTGTGTCTGTTCTACTGTTCTTGGCTTTCTTCCCACCGCAAGATGAGAAGATCGCCAAGGACAGTATCGTTAATCCTATAAAAATATAAGATGTTCTATTCATTCTATTACTGCAATCTAAATACAACAGGTACAGTATACTTTACACGTACAGTTGAACCATTTTGCTTACCTGGTTTCCAGTTAGGCATGGACTTTACGACGCGTGTAGCCTCCTTGTCGAGTGAAGGGTCAACAGAGCGCATTACCTTCACGTCAGAGATGGAACCATCTCTCTCAACCACGAAACCTACGATTACACGTCCCTGGACGCCGTTCTCCTGTGCAACGACAGGATACTTGATGTTGCTGGCGAGATACTGCATGAGGGCACCCTGTCCACCGGGGAACGAAGGCATCTCCTCTACCACGTCGAACACCTTGCTTGCCACCTCAGGCTTGGGTGCTGGTGGTGGTGGTGGTGCTGCAACAGCGATATCATTTCTCACAGCTTCCACTGTACGGTCCTTCGTACCTTCCTTGTTCTCAGTACCGACAGCTACCTTGTCATCCAGTTTATCCATCTGCTTCACTTGGTTTTCCTCTTTTACGAGTTCATCCTTCTTGATCACAGGTGCAGTAAACTTCTGAGTCTCACGAGCCACTGGAATCTCCTTCTTAGGTTCAACCTTAGGCTTGATAGGCTCCTGTTTCTTCTCACGCTTCTTAGCCTGCTCCTGGAGCTGTGCGAGCTGCATGGCCTCCATGTAAGCTTGCTGAGCTTCAGCGTTCTTCTGCTCGATTACCTTCCAAGCGAGAAAACCACCCACGAGAGCTGCAGCTATTACCAAGATGAGAAGCGCCTTGATGTTACGTCCAGAGGTACCCTTACGGAGCTTGTAGGCACCGTATTCCTTGTTTCTCTGGGCGAATACCATATCGACCCATTTAGGATCGTAAAGATCAATTTTTGCCATTTCTTTCTTGTTTTAATTGTTAGTATTCATCTTAGAGCTTAACACCTTTGGACGAGAGCAATTTCTCATCATCGGGGCTAATCTTGTCGATGACATACGTACCAATACTCAATATCTGCATTTCATCGAGAGCATCGACCATGTTCTTGTATGAAGCGTTGTCGCTTGGCTTGATGACGATGGTAAGAGTAGGAATCTTACCGTCCTTCAACTCACCGCTCTTGAGCTTGCTCAGTTCCTTCTGGTATACACTGTCAGGGTACATCTTCGGGTTCTTTGCCTTCTCTGCGTTCAGCTCCTTCACAGCGAGCGTGATGCGCTCCACTGGACGTGTGCCGTTCTCTGTGGCGTGTTCTCTCAAGACCTTACGGATACCGTCGCTACCCCATGTTGTCTCCTTGAGCCAAGCAGGGTTGGTATACTCTGGGATACCAGAGCCGTAGTAGATCTTGTTGTCAGCAGTCACATAGATGGTCACAGTCTCAGAAGCCTTAGCCTCATTCTTCTGGTCCTCTTGAGTGTTCTTATCATTACTTGGCATGGTCAACTCCATCGTCTGAGGCTTGCTCAGCGTGGTACACAACATGAAGAACGTGATAAGAAGCATAAGCATATCCACCATAGGCGTAAAGTCTACGCGGACATTAGCTTTCTTTTGTTTGCTTTCCTTCTTTGCCATTTATTCGTCCCCCTGTTTCTTTAACTGTGTGATCATATAGTAATGACTTTCGTCCATGTCCTGGAGTTCGTTCATCACTCTCTTAACCGTCTTATAAGGAGTGGTAGCGTCTGCCTTGAGGGCAATCTTGATATCCTCGTTCGCGCTGCGGGCTGCGTCAACCCACTGCTGGAACTCGCTCATACCATCCTTGATACTGTCGAGAGGAATACCTTTGGTCTGGATGTACTGGGGACGCTGTGTGGTACTCATCGAGAGATAAGTGCTCAAGTCGCCCATAGGAACACCGAATGTACCCTCGCTCTTGAAAGTCTCGATCTGCTTCGGGGTCAGGGAAACTCCGAAATTGGCAGTCATGGCGTCCAAGGTGGCACCCAGCTGGTCGGTATTGTCAATATTCATAAACACTTGGCCTTCGCCGGTTGGTTTGCCGGCAGCGTCCTTTTCAGGACTGACCAAGATGGTCAGGACGCCGTTCTCTGGCACCTTGATCTCAGATACAGAACCCGGAGTGTTCACCTTTACAGGCTCGTTCTTCACGAATGTGGAGGTGAGCATGAAGAAGGTAAGCAGAAGGGTCATCGTATCTGCCATAGGTGTCATGTCGACCCAGACGTCGTTTTTCTTAATTTTTACTTTACCCATAGCGATAAAATTTTAAAGGGTTAGCAAAAATTAAGCCTCTTCTGTGTGGTTAGCTTCGTATGTCTGAGCAATTGAGTAACCTACCTCGTCGAGTGCGTATGTCAACTTGTCTACCTTGTTGGTGAAAGTGTTGTAAGATACAACGGCGCACCAAGATGTCAAGATACCGAATGCGGTGTTGATCAAAGCCTCAGAAATACCTGCAGAAAGTGCTGCTGAGTCAGCGCCACCACCTGAAGACAAAGCGGAGAATGACTTGATCATACCAGTTACAGTACCGAGAAGACCTGTCAAAGTACCAAGAGTTACGATAGTTGCGATGATAGGCAAGTTCATGGTCAATGTAGGCATTTCGAGCTGAGTTGCCTCCTCGTGAGCCTGCTGAATCTTAGCCACCTTCTGAGACTTCTTCAATGCTGCGTTAGCACCGCTCTCCATAGAAGCATAAGCGTTCAAAGAAGCGCGTACTACGTTGGCTACAGAACCCTTCTGCTTGTCGCAGAGCTGGTTTGCCTTAGCGAAGTCGTTTGCGTTCAAAGCTGCCTTGATGTTTGCTACGAACTTAGGAAGTGCACCTGTACCGGTAGCGGTCTTGAGTGCCATCCAGCGCTCGATAGTCATTGCCAATACAGAGAGCAACAATGTGTGGATTACAGGCACGATCACACCACCCTTGAAGATTGTACCCCAAATGTCGGCTGGGTGCTCGTTGGTACCTGGGTCCTGGAAGTGCATGTCGTTACCGAACCATGTGAAGAACAAAGTGAATGCGATAACAGCACATACCACGATGATCCAGAATGCGCCTCTTACTCCCTGAAAGCCCTCAGACTTCTTTGCTGGGGCTGCTTGTTTTGTAGTTGCCATAATTTTACTTTTTTTTAAATTATTAGTTAATAAATTATTGTTATTTCCTTGTTTTGTTTTTTTTGTTTTGTAGACCTTAGTTGTGTCTTTGTCAATTTACACAAAGTGAATTACTTCAGATTCCTTTGGCAAAGATAATAATTATTGGGTAACTATCATCGTAATTAAGAAGTTTTAACGAGATATTGGCTAAAAATAAGTCAATATCTCGCTTTTTTCTTACAAAATTACCCCGCTTGGGCTTGCTAAAGTGAATCTTTATTTCAATTTACCCAGTGCTTCCTTGATACGACGGATGGCTTCTATGATGTTCTCGTCGCTGGTGGCGTAGCTCATGCGGAAACATTCTGGGTCGCCGAATGCGTCTCCACCCACGGTAGCTACATGTGCTTCTTCCAGGAGGTACATGGCGAAGTCGGTAGAGTTGTTGATGGTATACTTGTCGTAACTCTTGCCGAAGTAGCTGTTGCACTTAGGGAAGAGATAGAAGGCTCCCTGTGGCATGTTTACTTCCAGTCCTGGTACTTCTTTGGCCAACTTCACAATCAGGTCGCGGCGACGTTCGAATGCCTGGCGCATTTCTTCTACGGCGCTCTGGTCGAGGGTGTATGCTGCCTCGGCTGCCTTCTGGCTTACCGAACAGGTACCACTGGTATACTGACCTTGCAACTTGTTGCATCCCTTGATGATCCATTCCGGACCTGCCAGGAAACCGATTCTCCAGCCCGTCATGGCGTATGCCTTGGATACACCGTTGGCGATGATTACCTGATCTTTCAAGCCTGGCTCCTGGGCGATGCTGTGGTGCTTGCCGATATAGTTGATGTGCTCGTAGATTTCGTCTGCCAGTACGAATACATCGGGATGCTTTCTCAGCACTTCTGCCAGCGATGCCAACTCTTCCTGTGAGTATACGCTGCCGGTAGGGTTGCTAGGAGAGCAGAGTATGAGCATCTTGGTCTTGTCGGTGATGGCATTCTCCAGTTGCTCTGCTGTCATCTTGAAGTCTTGGTCGAAGCCTGCGTTTACGATGACAGGTACACCTCCAGCCAACTTTACCATTTGTGGATAACTTACCCAGTATGGGGCAGGGATGATCACTTCGTCGCCGGGGTTTACCAGGGCGAGGATCACGTTGCAGATACCCTGCTTGCCGCCAGTGCCTACGATTACCTCATTGACTGTGTAGTCGAGATTGTTCTCGTTTTTCAATTTGGCAACAATTGCTTTTCGCAAGTCTGGATAGCCTGGAACTGGTGAGTAACGGGAAAAATTCTCGTCGATAGCCTTTTTGGCTGCCTCCTTGATGTTGTCGGGCGTGTTGAAGTCTGGTTCACCTACGCTCATGTTGATTACATCAATGCCTTGAGCTTTCATTTCACTACTCTTCTGCGACATCGCCAGCGTTGCTGAGGGTGCCAATCTGTTAAGTCGATCAGATAATTGTGCCATAATCTATTTTATCAATGTTGTACTAATTTCCGCTATGGCGTAAAAGCTAAAGCCTCTGGCCAATAACGGG
>CAVKLF010000125.1:0-4705 GCA_963657075.1 bacterium
TATTGGTTAGCTAGCTACAAGTGGACTAGCGGAATAAGATGTTGGGAGAGTATAGAAATATGTAAAATAAGGCATTGGTATAGGGATGAAATATGTAAAATAAGGCATTGGTATGAGGGTGAAATGTGTAAAATAAGGCATTGATATAGGGGTAAAATATGTAAAATAAGGCATTGAAAATGCTTAAACTTTGTAAAATAAGGCAATGAATCGCATTTTTTCCTTATCTTTGCGCCTATGAAACAGAGCATGGTTGACAAACGGAGCTTGGAGATTGTTCTGAGTGACCAAAAGATGGAAATGGAAAGTCGTAGGGCAGATAGTCTTTGCCTGCGACAGGAAGAGCAACTTGTAGACTTGGGCAGCCCGCAAGCCCAAGTGGTTATTGGCGTGCGCCGCTGTGGAAAGTCAACCTTGTGTTTTCAGGTGTTGCAGCACGTGGAGGGGGTAGCGTATGTGGATTTTGACGATGAGCGTCTTGCTGGTTTGCAGACTTCCCAGCTGAATGATGTGCTGGAAGTACTCTACAAAATATATGGCGACTTCCGGTACGTCTTTTTCGATGAAATCCAGAATGTGGAGGGCTGGCCGTTGTTTGTGAACAGGTTGCTCAGAACCCGGCTGCATGTTGTGCTGACGGGCAGCAACGCCAAATTGCTCAGTAACGACTTGGCCACCCATCTTACGGGAAGAAGTAGCGAGATACCTCTCTATCCGTTCTCGTTTCAAGAGTTCTGTTCTGCTAAAAAAGTGGATGCAAAAGGCTTGACAACGAAAGCCATAGCCCAACGCCGAAGTGCTTTCGATGAATATATGCAGCAAGGAGGTTTCCCGGAGTTGATGCTCGTCAAGGACAAGAAAAGGTACATTTCCAATCTGGTAAGCAATGTGCTTAGAAGGGACATCGAACAGCGTTATAACATCGCTTTTTCCGCCAACTTTGAGAATATGGCCCACCATCTCTTGAATGTTTCTCCCGTGGTGCCGGCTGTCAGCGAACTGGCTGATACCTTCGGCTTCAAGTCGCTCCATACGGTGCGCAACTATATAGACTATCTCAAGCAAGCCTATCTCTTGGTAGGGGTCAAGAAGTTCTCTGCCAAGAGTAAGATGCGCATCACGCAGGAAAAACTCTATGCCATCGACGTGGCGCTCATGAACAATCGGGAGAATGCCTTTGCTGGCGACAACCTAGGGTGGCGCTTGGAAACCATCGTACTCATTCATCTCGTTCGCCGTTGTCATTTCGAGGGATGGGATGTCTATTATCTCAGAGACCGGTCGGGCGAATGTGACTTTGTGGTATGCAACGGCAATCAGGTGTTGCAATGTATTCAGGTGTCGTACGATGTTTCAAGCGAGAAGACCCTGAAAAGGGAAATCAATGGTCTGCTTTTGGCACATAGGCAGACCCGGTGTGCCGACTTGCTTCTGTTGACCGACCATGCATATGAGGATATGGAGGTGGGAGATGCTCACATTTCCATCCGCCCTGTTTATGATTGGCTGTGCGGCTAGTGCATTCCCTTCATACATCATCTTTAGTTATTTTGAAATGTGATGGTATTGCTGCCCTCTGGGAACTTGCTGCCGGAGATGGTAGCATTCACCTTGTACCAGGTGGCTGACTGCAGGGGAGCATAGTTGGTGAAATCGAAGGTATAGTTGGTGGTCTTCGTCTCGGTGTCGTCCTTCAACTGCCATTGGATGTTGAACGTGGCCTTGGCCTGCTTGCTGCCATCGGGGAAGAAGTAGTGGTATACGCGGCCATAGCGCTTGCTGATGGCGGAGGTGTTGATAAAAGTCTTCTGGCCTCCCACGGCTGCTACGTCGGATGACTGCAGGGTGGGGAAGAGGCGGCCGTAGCCGGTTCCTGTCTCAGTGGTGCTGCCTCCGTCGTAGGTAAAGGAGTTGACGTCCAACTCCTGGTAAGTATTCTTCTCCCATGCCGTATTGGCATCCCATTGTATGTCGAGCTTTGTGGCGAGGCGGCGGATAATCATGCGCCAGTACTCCTTGCTCTCCACGCTGTTGTCATCTGTCTCATCTTTGAAGGCGATGGTAATGTCTTGCTGGGAAGTAAGACTGCCCGTGGAGGTGTCGAGCTTGCGGGCGTATCCCGAACCAACGCTGAGAAACTTCGAGATGTCCATCGTGCCGTCTTTTGTGGCATAGTCGTTGCTGATTTGCAAGGCTTCCACGGTAGAAGTCTTGTCGGCACCATCTTGGGTCATATTCTTGAGCGTAGTTTCCAGGTCGAGTCCTTGGTTGGCGGAATAAGTAACGCCATAGACGCGGCATGTGCCGAGGGGCACATAGCCGATGTACTGCCTGTACCCGTTGTCGTCTGCCTTGCCCAGCGTACCGCCAATGCCGTTGGCATCGGTGCTGGCCACCGCCTCGGTCAGCGTTTGCTCAAACTGCTCCTTGGTGAATGTATCGTAGTACACCATCTGCCCCGGTTTGTCGTCCACGATATTGAGCGACTGTGTCTTGGTCTTGTAGGCGACAATCACCGTGAGTCTGTCCCAGTCGGTGCGGTCGTAAGTGTCGTCTCCCGGGTCGGGCACGTCAGCCCGCGTCCTCGCATCGCTCGTCGTGTCGCTGGTAGGCACGGCAAAGGTAAGCGTCAGCGGCATCACCGTATTTGGCTCCTTCGCTGCCTCCTCTCCGCTGCCGCAGCCCGAAAGCACCGCAGCCACGCCCACGACCATCATCATCCAATAATATCTCAGTCTTTTCATCATCTTTAGCATTAGAATTCTTCACTCTTCGTTCTTCACTCTTCACTCTTCACTCTTCGTTCTTCACTCTTCACTCTTCACTCTTCACTCTTCACTTAAATCTCAATATCATGCTCCCCTCCCGGTTTCCAGTCGAGCTTCACGCTTGCTCCCACGTTTGCCGTCACGGTGGTGAGACTGCCGTCTGCCTTGAGTTTCGTCTTGATAATCTTCAGCTGTCCGGCCTTGAGCGGTTCGCTCACGGTGAGGGTGGTCTTGGTATATTTGCCGTTGATGCGGGCGATGATGTCGAAAGTCCAGGAATCCTTTTCCGATGGGAACCCCACGGTGTAGAGGGCGTTGTACTTGCTGTCGGTTGCTGCCGTTGTGCTTCCGTCGGAAGCCTTCGTCGAGGTGACGTCGTATACGCTCCGCGCCCTCAGAATGGTGGTCTGCTTCTTCGAGTAGGTACTGTCGTTCACGCTGAAGTCGGTAGTCATTCCTGCGGTGTAGCCATAGAGAAGGTCGGGTGTCGCCTCGCTCTGGTCGATGAGCACCACGGCGGCGCAGTTGGCCATGTAGAGGTTTACGTCGATGTCCTTGTCGAAGTCATCGGCTGCGATGCTCTGGCGCGCGGTGAAGAGACCGTGGCGGTGACTGTCGATGGTGTCGCCCGTCACCTGTTGCAGGGCGAAGGTGGACAGGGCATCCGTCCCCGTGGCCTGTACCTGCGTCTCATCCTTAGTGTTGGCGAGGGCGAGGTGCCGGTAGTCGTTGCGGTCTAGGTAGATGGTGTAGGTGGCGGTGTTGCCGTTCATCTCGTTGGCCTCGTGGCGTGTCAGCTTGCTGTCTACGTAGAAGGAGAGGTCGTTGTCCTGCGCATAGTCGGTGAACACGCTGCTCAGTGCCTGCTGCAGGGTAGGAGCGAAGGCTTGCTCATCGGCGGTGGTGAGCGTCTGTTCTATCTCCGTACTCAGGTTGGTGCGGAGGTTCATCTTGTAGGTGATTTTATAGTCGCTTCCACAGTCGCTCATGTCCTCGTCGATGCACGAGGTGAGGGCTGCAGGAAGGGTAGCCAGAAGCAAGGCGGAACGGAAGATGCTTGTAAGTTTTCCCATGTTTTATAATTTCTAATTATAAGATGCGTGCAAAGATAAGGAAAAAAGATGAAGTAGCCAAGGAAATAAGCGGAAAAGTAGTCGTTAGTGAGAAGTATAGAGCCGTCTTGATACCTTCCTGGCATACTGGAGTCACAATAAAAGTGTAGCTATTTAGTAAAAGTTCGTTCCGAAAAGTGTGGTATTTGGCTGAAAGTTCGTTCCGAAAAGTGTAGTATTTAGCCGAAAGCTCGTTCTTAAAAATGTATAAAATGCTTGGAAGTTCGTTCCGAAAAGTGTATCTTTGCAACTGGATAAGAAGTGTAACCGATTGTAAAATAAATAATTATGTATAGAACAATCATAAAGGAACTAAAAGAATGGAAAAATAGCTGCTTTCGCAAGCCCTTAATCTTGTTTGGTGCTCGCCAAGTAGGCAAGACCTATATCCTCAAGGAATTTGGACGACAGGAATACGCTCATGTTGCCTATATCAACTTTGATTCCAATGAGTTGGCCAAGAAACTGTTTCTGAAGGATTACGACATCCAACGCATCGTCGCTTCGATAGCTGCCATGGCTGGATGTCCTGTCATCCCCGGTAAGACCTTGGTTATCCTCGACGAGATACAGGAAGCTACCCGCGGACTTTCCGTCTTGAAGTATTTCTGCGAGGAGGCACCGGAATATCATGTGGCGGTTGCTGGTTCGCTATTGGGTATTGCGATGCATCCCGGTGAGTCCATGCCAGTGGGCAAGGTGGATGTGCTGCGTATGTATCCGATGACTTTCGACGAGTATATCCTTGCCAAGGGAAAAGAGCAAATGGTTGATTTGCTGAGGAGTAAGGATTGGCAGACTGTCAATATCCTTTCTGGCGAGTAT
>CAVKLF010000126.1:0-4633 GCA_963657075.1 bacterium
GCCCCTTCAAGGGCAAAAAAATGCTGTGCCGAGGCAACAAGCACAACGTCGGGACATTGTGTCAGATATGACGGGACATGTTTCCTGAATGCTCAGGATTGACTTTTCCTGTAGACCCCTAATGTGCTTTTTACCCTTTACCCTTCACGAATAGTGCAGAAACACCGATAAACACTGGGACACCAGCAAAAAAAAGAGTTTGTGGGAAAACACCTCACACCTCACTAATATGCTGTATCCTGTTGACTATAAATGTGTTACTGTGGCGTTGCGTTACTCTTAGACCTCACTTAGACCTCACTTGGACCTCACTTGTTACAACCTCGATGGTAAGAAAATGAAGGCAGTGCGGTATAGTGAGGTCTAAGTGAGGTCTGAGAGCAATACCTCGCAATGGTAAACTATCTGAAACATAGTGTGTTACGATGTGCTTAGTGAGGTGTGAGGTCAAAATGAGCAAAAGCTCTTGGTTTACAGTATAAGCCGAGAGGAAGTAGGGAAGACATCTGCTTATTCGGCTGCAGACTGTGTTTCCTCCAATACATACTTAGGACTCTCTCCGTACTTGTTGGCCTGAAGGTCTGAGTCGAAAAGGGTAAATATGAAGATGATAATCTGTATGATGCCTGAGACGGCAAGCAGCAAACCTCCTAGCATGAAAGGAAGTACGCTCTCTTCTACGGAATTGACAATGACCTTGGCAAGGTATTCAGAATCCTCGATGGCATCTGTGAGAGAGATACTGCCGAATATGGCTGCTATGATTACGCCTATTCCCAGCAAGCCTAATATAATGTTGGCTCCGAATAACCAACCGCTGTGCCCTGTGTCATGTAGACGGCGGAAGCCGAGAGCAATGCTCGCGATGGCGATGTAGAGACTGATAAGGTTACCTACGAAAGGAATCCATGAGAGTATCATGTCAGCAATAAAAAAGCCTAGTACTGCCCACCAATATTCCGATCGGCGGATGCGCCCTGTAAATGTAAACGACTTTTGGATGGCGAGTTTGCAGGCATCCAAGAAACTGACCTGAGGTCTTGCAATCATATTTGCCATAATCTTTAGTTTAAAAGGTTTATGTAGTTTTGTGCCCTAGCTGGGCACAAAAGGTTATTTTTCCTCCAGCAGGTCGGGGCGCAGCCTCTTGGTGCGTTCCATCGCCTGGTCAAACTCCCATTGGCGGATTTTCGCCTCGTTGCCGCTCAGTAATATTTCCGGTACTTTCCATCCCTTGTAGTCGGCAGGGCGGGTGTAGATAGGAGCGGCAAGGATATCGTCCTGGAAGCAGTCGCTGAGGGCACTCTGCTCGTCGCTGATAACCCCAGGCACCAGTCGGATGACAGCATCAGAGATGATGGCTGCAGCTAATTCTCCGCCAGTAAGCACGTAGTCGCCTACGCTGATTTCACGCGTGATGAGGTGGTCGCGTACTCGCTGGTCGATGCCCTTGTAGTGGCCACAGAGGATGATGAGGTTGCCCTGCATCGACATCTCGTTGGCTATTTTCTGGTTGAAGGTCTCGCCGTCAGGCGATACATAGATGACGTCATCGTACTCGCGCTCAGCCTTCAGGGCCGTGATGCAGCGGTCGATAGGCTCACACTGCATCACCATGCCGGCACTTCCGCCATAGGGATAGTCGTCTACGCGCTTCCATTTATCGAGCGTATAGTCGCGCAAGTTGTGCAAGTGAATTTCCGCCAATCCTTTCTTCTGCGCACGTGCCAGGATAGACTCGTTGAGGAATCCTTCTATCATCTCGGGCAGTACGGTGATAATATCTATTCTCATATTGATGTATCTACTATTATATAATAATGTATAAGCAACCATCGACGGTTCGACATTGCTTCATGTTAACATCTGCAAAAGTAATAAAATATATGGGAAGTTCCAAATGTTTTTCTGTTTTTCTTTCACATTTGTCGTTGATTTCAGCATTTTCCTTTCTAAAACCCGCAAGAATGCCCTGGCGGAGAGAATTACTGCTTAAAATAGCATAAATATACAACAAATTTATCAAGAAACAAGAAAAATGCTAGCAAAGTGATGAAAATATCAAAGAAAGTGCTACTATTTGCGGATTATTTCGTATATTTGCAAACAGATTTGCCCGTAGAGGGTAATTGATGAGCTCGGAAGAGCGGATATTTAACAAATTAATAGTGAATAAGATGATACTGGACATTGAAATGCTGAGAAGCTTTTACGCTTCGTATTCGGAAAGTGTAGCACAGGCTAAGGCTACAGTAAAACGACCTCTTACATACGCCGAGAAGGTGCTCTTTGCGCATCTTTTCGACCCCTCGCAGTTGCGACCCTATAAAAGAGGTGTAGAATATGTGGATTTCAAACCCAACCGTGTGGCGATGCAGGATGCTACGGCGCAGATGGCACTGTTGCAGTTTATGAACGCTGGCAAGGATAAGGTGGCTGTGCCTGCCTCAGTACATTGCGATCACTTGATACGTGCCGACGTGGGTGTGCAGCAAGATTTGCCCGAGGCTTGCAAGACCAACAAGGAAGTGTACGACTTTCTTAAGTCTGTATCGCAGAAATACCATATCGGTTTCTGGGGACCGGGTGCCGGCATCATCCACCAAGTGGTGCTGGAGAACTATGCCTTCCCTGGCGGTATGATGGTGGGTACCGATTCCCATACACCTAATGCCGGAGGTCTCGGTATGGTGGCTGTGGGTGTAGGTGGTGCCGATGCCGTCGACGTACTTACTGGTCAGCCTTGGGAGCTGAAGATGCCACGCCTTATCGGTGTACACCTTACAGGCAAGCTCTCTGGTTGGGCTACCCCTAAAGATGTGATACTCGAAATACTTGGTCGCCTTACCGTAAAAGGTGGTACTAATGCCATTCTAGAATATTTCGGCGTGGGCTTAGATAGCATTTCTACCACTGGTAAGGCGACAATCTGCAATATGGGGGCCGAACTGGGTGCCACTTGTTCCATCTTCCCATTCGATGAGAATGCAGACGAATATCTGCGCAAGACGGGACGTGAGGAAATCGCCGTCCTTGCCCAGCAGAATGCCAAGGAGTTGAGGGCAGATGACGAGGTGATGCAGAATCCTTCGGCTTTCTACGACCAGATTGTAGAGATAGACCTCTCCCAGATAGAGCCACATCTGAATGGTCCTTTTACTCCAGATGCCGCTACGCCCATCTCACACATGAAGGCGAAAGGTCCTGCCAACGACTATCCGATGGTAGTAGAGGTAGGCTTGGTAGGCAGTTGTACCAACTCTTCTTATCAAGACTTGGCACGTGCCGCCAGCGTGGCCCGACAGGCTTACGAGAAGGGTATCTCCGTAAAGGGACAGCTTATCATCAATCCTGGCTCAGAGCAGATACGCTATACTGCCGAGCGTGATGGTATCCTCGATGACTTCAAGAAGATAGGAGCATTGATTATGACCAACGCTTGCGGTCCTTGCATCGGACAGTGGAAACGCCATACCGATGACGATACCCGCAAAAATGCCATTGTCACCTCCTTCAACCGCAACTTCCGTCGTCGTGCCGATGGCAACCCTAATACATATGCCTTCATCGGCAGCCCAGAGCTTACCGTGGCACTCACCATCGCGGGGCGACTCGACTTCAATCCAGCTACCGATACCTTGCTGGATAAGAATGGCAACAGCGTGATGCTCGATGCGCCTACAGGCTATACCTTCCCTCCTAAAGGTTTCGCCGTAGAAGACAAGGGATTTATCGCTCCTAGTGAGGAACATGCCAATGTAGAGGTAGTTATCGCCCCAGACAGCAATCGTCTACAGAAGCTCGCTCCGTTTACCCCTTGGGACGGTAAAGACCTGACGGACATGCCTCTGCTCATCAAGACTGAAGGCAAGTGTACCACCGACCACATCTCTATGGCTGGTCCATGGCTTAAGTTCCGTGGCCACCTGCAGAATATCTCCGACAACCTCTTGATGGGTGCCGTGAATGCCTTTAATGGCGAGAGCAACAAGGTGAAGAACCAGCTTACAGGCGAATATGCCGAGGTTTCGACTGCAGCCAAGGCTTACAAGGCAGAGGGCATCAGCAGCATTGTGGTGGCTGAGGACAACTACGGCGAGGGCTCTTCTCGTGAGCATGCAGCTATGGAGCCACGTTTCCTCAACGTAAAGGTGATTCTCGCCAAGAGCTTTGCCCGTATCCACGAGACCAACCTGAAGAAGCAGGGCATGCTCGCCCTCACGTTCTGCAACAAAGACGACTATAACAAGGTACAAGAAGATGACCGTATCTCTCTGACGGGACTTAAAGACTTCGCCCCAGGCAGCAAGCTGACCATTGGCTTGAAGCACAAGGATGGCTCTGAAGACAGTTTCGAGGTAGAGCATACTTACAATGATACGCAGATAGCATGGTTTAAGGCAGGAAGCGCCTTGAATTTTGCTGCGCAAAATAAATGTTAAGTGTAAAATGTTAAATTAGGCTTGCGCCTTGCTGGTGAAGCCTATTTAATATTTAATATTTAGGGATAACTTAACATTTAACACTTAACATTTAACATTGAATAAAATGAACAAGGAATATTTGATATACAAGCTAAGCGATGAGGTAAAGAACTCATGCAAGATAGACAAGGAGGCATTCAAGAAATTCA
>CAVKLF010000127.1:0-4432 GCA_963657075.1 bacterium
TTCTTGTCCATTGGTGTACGATATGTAGTGACTTTCTTCATATTTCCATTCTTTTTCTACTGCAAAGGTACGAAAAATATTGCGAATATCAAAATAAAATACTGATTTTCAGTTAGTTAATTTTTAGAATGTCCCTAAAGTTCTGAAGGGCTTGAAGTTTGCCTTTTGGCCGGTGGTCTCATTGTCGCTCCTCATCGTGTTCGTGGTTGTTCCCATCTATAGGGTTGGTCTTTGGAAGTATGCGTCCGACCAGATGGAAATCAATCCCTTTATCGCCCGGGTGATGCTTAAATACACCGACTTGCAGGCTTCCCAATTGTCAGATAAGTGGTACGACCGCACAGAGGAGGTCATGGGGGAGGCTGTGAGAAAACCCTAGCGTTCTGACTCTGTCTCCAAAAATTCTATAATCTTAACATAAAATCTTTGGCTATCTCGGATTTTTTTTGTACCTTTGTTGCTGTAAACTACAACGATTATGAACTATATCAAAGGTGAAGATAGACGACAATATGTACTTTTTCCAGCTTGCCTGGATGAGTATATCGAGCAGGACAGCCCCGTTCGGTATATCGATGCATTTGTAGACCATCTAGATTTGGCCGAGCTTGGCTTTACCCATATGTCCGCACAAGAGTTCGAGAAAGGCGGTCGCCCTCCTTATGACCCTTCTGACTTGGTGAAACTCTATGTCTATGGCTATTTCAATTCCGTTCGCTCCTCTCGCAAGCTTGAGCGCGAGTGCAAGGTGAACATCGAGGTGATGTGGCTTTTGAGCAAGGTTACTCCCGACTATCATACCATTGCAGATTTTCGCAAGGACAACTTGGCGCCGATAAAGAAAATGTTCAATGCCCTCAACAAGCAGTTGGATTCCTTCGGTCTGTTCAGCCATTCCTACATATCTATAGATGGCAGCAAGTTCAAGGCCGTTAATTCTAAGGACAACAACTTCACTCTCAACAAGCTTGATGACCGCATCGGGCGTTTGGAGGAACACGAGAAGCAGTACCTCGAAGAGTTGGAACAAAACGACTTCAATGACGAACGCGGACTTAGCCGAGATGAAGTTGAGCATAAGTTGGAAGTCTGCCAGGATCGCAAGGCTCGCTATGAGGGCTACCGCCAGCATTTGGAGGAAACCGGCGAAAGCCAGATGTCCCTTACGGACAAGGATGCCAAACTGATGAAGTTCAACGACGGCTTCGACGTTGGTTACAATGTCCAGACTGGTGTGGAGGCAGGCAGCCATCTGATAGCGACATTCAATGTCACGACCAACCCGACAGACCATGGCGAGATAACGGAGACTCTGTCCGTTGCAAAAGAGGAGTTGGGACACGACATCCTGGAGTGTGTGGCGGACAAGGGCTATCAAGACCCAGTGGACATGGGAAACGCTCTGGCTGCAGGCATCGTTCCCAATGTCATCCAGCGTGACGGAAAGAGTGAGGCGGACGTAGAGTTTGAATACGTAGAGTCGGAGATTTCTGACGAGATGCTCAACAGCAAGAAGCCCGAGGACATCGGGACCTGCCTAAAGGCGGGAAAAGTTCCCACCGTATATGCTGGGATATTGGATACGCCTGAAGTGGTTGACCGCAAGTCATATGAATGCGTCGCCCCCAGTTTATTGAAGGACATGAGTGGCGACGAGATGCGCAACCTAGCCATGCAAGGCTATTTTGTTCGGGATGCCGAGCGGAACTTTGTGTATTGCCCACAGGGACAAATGTTGAGGCAGAAGTCGACCAAGAAGAACGGCCACATCCGGTATTGCAACAAGCTTGCCTGCAAGAAGTGCTCCCACAAATGCACGACGGCGATGTTCAAGGAGGCGGACTTCAGTAAGGATACCCTGATAAAGCAAGCCAAGAACTACAAGGTTGACACAGGGCAGAAGGCAGATGATGTTGGCAAGCTGCGGGCCCCGAAGGTGGAGAGAAAGGAGGTGACCAGAAGGGTCGTGACCTACAAGCTCCACTTGGACATGGGCAAGATGGAACAAAGGAAGTGCTTGTCCGAGCATCCCTTTGGTACAATAAAGAGAACTTTGGAAGCATCTTATTTTTTATTGAAATCGATTGTGAAGGTGGAAGCAGAAATAGCTCTCGCCTGCACCTCTTATAATATGCGTAGAGCCATCTCTATGCTTGGCGTTCCAGAATTGATCGCAAGGATGGCATAAGGGGAAGAAGGAGGCCCCCCACATTGTAAATTTCGACCTCCTGTCGCTTGTTTTCGCTCGATTTGAGCACATCAACTATGAATTTTATCAGAAATCAAAATTTTAGAGCTGGCTCTAAGGCTAGCTTAGAGGGCTTTGTATGCCCTCCTGGAAGTCGGAAAAATCACAAAAGTGAGGTTTTCTCACAGTCTGGGGGGGGTAAAATTACCAGATTATCTCAACTTCATCAAGGGCTATCCTGTACCTCTTTTCTATTATAAGGAACAGCTTCGACTGCATAACAATGCTGGAGTGTTCCCGTTGTCGCAAGACATCAGCGACCGCTTCGTCCACCTCATGCAGGAGGATTTGCCCTTAATAGATGTCTTGGCATCCTATGGATGGTGTGAGCGCTATGTGGAAGGCTTGGTCGAAAACAGCAAGAAAGTAAACTTAGACGGCTATTATGCACCGTTTCTATATGCCCAGCCCTGGACCAGGGTGCTGAAGGGAATAAAGGTGCTGGTGATACACCCTTTCTCTGAATCAATACAACGACAATACGAGAAGCGTAGACTTCTGTTTGACAACCCCGATGTGTTGCCCGATTTCGCAAATCTGCAAGTCATCAAGGCGGTGCAATCCATAGCTGGAAACGACTGTGGTCACAAGGACTGGTTCGATGCATTGGAATGGATGAAGAAGGAGATGGACCAATGTGACTTTGACGTGGCATTAATTGGTTGTGGAGCCTACGGTCTGCCATTGACCGTGCATGCCAAGAGGCTCGGAAAGGTGGGAGTGCATCTGGCAGGATGGACACAGATGCTGTTTGGTATATATGGCAAAAGGTGGCTTGAGGACCAACCGAAGTATGCAAGGTTCATCAATGATGCCTGGGTGAGACCGGGCGATGACGAACGACCTCTTAATCTGAAGAAAGTTGAGGGTGGATGCTATTGGTAAATCTTTATGCAATAAGGAGGAAGTCTGACAAGAACCATGAAAAACACAGCGTAAGGAAAATGTAACATCTGATTTTATCATTACATATAAACAATGAATCTTTTAGTTGACGCCCATGTATTTGATGGGAAATTCCAAGGTACGCGGACGTACCTTGAAGGTATCTATCGCCATATGGTGAAACACCAAGACATCGATTTCTATTTCATCGCACAGGATGTGGAAAACCTGAAATCGTGCTTCGGTGAGGGAAAAAACATTCACTATGTGGTCTTGACAACGGAAAGCCGTATCAAGAGACTGGCTTTTGAAATTCCGCATATCATCAGGAAATACAGCATCGACATGGCGCACTACCAGTATATCTCGCCATTGAGGAAATGCTGCAAGGAGATGGTGACCATCCATGACTTGCTGTTCATGGACTATCCACAGTATTTTTCCAAGGGATATATCCTCAAGAACAAACTGTTGTTCAGACGCTCGGCAAAACGGGCGGACGTATTGCTGACGGTATCGGAGCATTCCAAGGAGGCTATCTCCAGATTGTTCAAAATACCCATGAATGCCATTCATGTCACCCCGAATGCCGTGTTGCCCATCAGCAACAACCTGACGATTCCCGACGTGAAAGCTAAATATGGCATAGACAAGTACATCCTCACGGTAAGCAGGATAGAGCCTCGAAAGAACCATCTCGCACTGCTGAAAGCTTTCGTGGAACTGGGACTCGCAGAAAAGGGATATAAGCTGATGATGGTGGGTTCGCCCGACCTGAAGTATACTGACTTCACGGAGTATCTCAACCAGTTGCCTGAAAGCCAAAGGTGTGGCGTGATTTTCAAGGCGGTCTCCTTCCTGGACTTAGTGGGGTTGTATCGACAGGCGAGTCTGTTCGTGTTCCCCTCATTCGCAGAGGGATTCGGTATACCACCCTTGGAGGCTGTGGAATATGGTTGCCCGGTTCTCTGTTCCAACGCTACGGCAATGGCAGAGTTTGGACTCCCCGAAGAGTGGACATTTGAACCCAATGACTTGGAGGAACTGAAAGGGAAAATGATGGGGTTACTGGAACATCGACCCAATATGGAAGATGCGAGATGTAAACTCAAAGAAAAATATAACTGGGCAAAAATAGCCGATGACCTCTATCGGGTCATCAAAGAATCAGAAACTTAAGTAACAACAATATATATCATCAACACACTAAAAGAAAGAAGAGTACTATGAAGAGAATAGCAATCGTGGGAAGCCAGGGAGTGCCGGCGCAGTACGGCGGCTTCGAGACCCTGGTGGAGA
>CAVKLF010000128.1:0-4367 GCA_963657075.1 bacterium
CTCGCTTGATGCCTTCAGTGAAATTGTACTCTATGACTTCTTGGGCAACATTGTGACCACCCATTACTTGGCGTTGCATGACACGAGACAAAGGGTCTTCTTTGGAGGAAAGACCAAAATAAATGAGGCTGATTTTGTAACCAGCTCTTTGAAACTCATGGATGAGATTAATGGGTAAGTTAGAGGAAAAGTTGGTTTCAAAAGCAAAGTTCTTCCTTTGTGAGATTGCGGTATCTTTTTCGCTCATCAATGTGGAAATGACAGTACCGTCAATCCAACGGTCAACCCAGTCGGGATGTTCTTGGCGAAGGAGGCTCTGCGTAAGCCAGACGGTATCATTCTCATGTTCGACTTGCCGATGTGCTCAGTCAACACCGTGTCTGTCTGCTTGCTTTTGTCATAAGTCTGATTGATAACCGAAAGAATTATGGTGTTGTCGCCATTTTGGTCTTTGACACCATCCTAATTCATCACATTCTTCATCAATTATTTTGTGCCCAAGTTCTCTGAATTCTTCGATAGACATTACACCATTTTGGCATAAGTATTGTGCTTGTTCCTCTGCACTCCACTCTTTCATCTCCATAATTCTTTGTTCTTCTGTCAGAGACTGCAGATAACTCTTGTTTAGGTTATGTTTTACTTTATTCATATCCTACTTTTTTATGTAACTATTCAGCGATAGGCAAACCCCTCTCTGACTGCACTCTAAAACAGAGCGCGGATAGCTGCGTAGGAAGAATACCGTTGTGTAAATTCGTTAGTCAGCTATCATACAGAAATCCCTCGATATTCGGAAGAATACTGTTTTGTCAGGACTATCAGGCTTGGCACATAAGCTTCTGCAGTCGCATTGTAAATATGTAAGGCTGCGCCCTACAACGGATTCTGCCATAATGCCATCAAACATCTTCTTTTCGCCAGCCCCTATGTCACTATGAGTGACATGATAGACTTCGTCATAGATTCTTCCACCCATCAGACAAGAGAAATTGAAATCTGCGTCGTATGGACAGATGTGACTCATCACCTCAGAAAAGCATGCTACGGTTTGTTTCTTGTCATGAGTCCATGGGATGCTCACTGTATACCAGCCGTCTCCTTTCTTATAGACGAGTATTGGATTTTTCAAACACCAATGTAGGATGTCATCGTCGTTGTCAACCTTGAAGGCCATCGTAACCAACACATCTTCAAGAGTCGGTATATAGCCAAAGATATGCGCGATGTCATCGTTATCATGGCAAATAGAGTCAATGAATCCAACATGTCCATCAATCTTCCGATTTTCCCTTTTACGGCCAATGATTTCGGCATACGAAAGTTCCATCTCATTGTCCAATTTTATTTGTGCATCGATGTTGCTTTGCAATGCCTTTACGAAATGGTTCATCCCTTTTCTGATTTTAACAGTATTCATAATCGCCTAATGATCGTATAGATATCGAATAGCGTACATCCTATCAGAAGCAGGGAGCCGAAGGCACAAACGATGATCTGCACCTTCTTGTTCACTGGCTTGCGAAATACCATCTCATACAGAGAGAAGAGAGCCTTCGCACCGTCGAGCGGAGGTATCGGGAGAAGGTTCAGCATGAAAAATATCAGGTTGATGTCGGCAAAACACCAGAGCCAGATAGGAAGAGGTAGCCTGCCGGATGCCGAATCTGCATGTTGCGACACCTTGTGCTGGTCAGTGTCCGACTGATGCACTCTTCCTTGATGCTTCCTTGGCGGCACCACTTTCCTTTGCTCTGCTTTCGAACCGGGGATATGGTCCACAATAAATGAATGTCGAATGTCGCCCATACGCCTGACAGTGACCTCCCCTGCCATCTTCATGACGGAAATGGTGGCAGGACGGTTTTCGGGTTTCAGGATGACGTTTACCCACGCAAAGAGGCTGACGTAAGCCACCAGCAGGTTGACCGCCACTCCTCCCAGATACACACCGAGACGCTTCCATGGTTTCTGTCCCCAAAAATGTCGCTTGTCGTATGGTTTCTTGTCAGGGTCATCAAACGTTACATATCCGCCAAGCGGCAACCAACCCACGCAAAGCTCCGTTGCCCACCGCTTCCCTATCCTGAGCAATGGGAAGCCCAGGTCAAAGAAGATGCAAAACCGCCTCACACGGATTCCGAAGCACTTGGCCAAGCCGAAGTGCCCGAGTTCGTGCAGGATGATGGCAAGGGTTAATAATACGAAAGTTGTTATCATATCTCTTGGTTAGGGATTTCACTTCAGCAGTTCGATGAAGTCGAGCGCATCATCGGGCAGACGATACTCCAGCCTGCCCTTGTCGCGCAACTCCATTAGCAGCTTGCCGAGCACATTGGCGCCTTGATAAACGCCATCCACTCGCCTTGCGCCCCACAGCGGCTCCTTGCCGTGCAAGTGCTTGGTCTCGTCCTCCACGATAAAGAGACCCTTGCTGCGCTCCAACTCGTCGCGGAACACCTGGCTCTGCTCGTACTTCACTTGCAGACAGTACCTCATGGCATCCATAATGATGTCTTGCCAGTCGGTGCGCCATTCCTGTCCATGCTCCTTCAGAATCTTCGCCATCTGTCGCTTGAAGCAGATGCCGCAGGGCTTGGCATTGATCAGTTGCAGACACTCCCTGTCCCTCACCTTCATCAGCTGGAACAGACGCTCGGTGCAGTCGAATGCCACGCCTCCTACCACCACCACCATCGGCTCCCTCTTGCCAGCCTTGGCAGGATACTTGTAGAAATTGCCGAAGATGCCCCATTCGTCTGTGGTCTTCACGATGGCAGCCACCTTGTCCATAGGATATTCCTCCACCTTCAGATACTCGGGATGATGCAAGGCTATCATTTCCCTCACGCTCATATATGCCATAGTTACAATTTCTTTCTGGACACCAAAATCCATTTCTTACACTTGTTCTCTATCTCTATCCGCTCACACTTCACGATGCGCACGTTCGCCGCATCAAACACGGCGATGTTCTTCGGACCGTCTGGCTTTGACTGGGCTTGCGGCCATACGTTGTAAAGCACGCCGAGGCTGTTCAGCAACTCTGCCGCTGCCTTCTCCTCGGCAAATCCAGCCTTCTTGCCGCCAGTAATCGTTGTGCCCACCCATTTGCGGAACTCCTTGCCTTGCGCCTTCACCTTGTCGGGCGCAGCGATGCCAAGCCTCTCCTTCACCTTATTTATAATAGTAGGCGAGACAGGGCGTGCCGACACCAGGTGGTTGTCTTCCGTCAGTGGCGGAATCTCCACCGTGTAGAGGTAATGCTCGGGCATCAGCTCCAGATGGCGAGGCTGCGAATAATGCACGGCAGAAGCCTCCACCTCCGTGAGATACACGCCGAAGCCGAACTTGATGCCAGTGCCTTCGCCCGCCCCACTCAGGTCGAACTTGTCGAAGAGGAAGGGTGAGCCGTGAAAAAGGGTCATATTGCTCATGTTATCGATAGTTGATTAATTTTTCTTCATCTTTGCCGCAATCATTCCCTTGCTGCCGAGGAAAGAGACGGAGCGTGAGGCGGTCTCGCTGGCCTCCTGCAGACACTTGTGCACAAGGTCTTCAGTCATGTCTGAGACACGCAGGCAATTCAGATTGCACAGACTGGCGATAAACTGCGAGGTGGTCCAGTCGCCGGCGCCCTCTGTGTCCACTACATGGTCGTTGGGCACAGGTGCCACCTTCTGCCAACCACGGCCACAGAGGTTGAACTCCAGTCCGTCAGCCCCCAAGGTGCGGATGAAGAGCTTGTCCTTATATTGCTCGGCGAAAGACAGGTCGCTTACCCTCTCGTGGCTGAACTTGACGATGTCACTCACCTCAACGCCCTTGAGGAACTTATTCTTGTCGCTGTCAGTCTCCGGCTCGAAGTAGACCAGCGTGCCCTTCTTGCGGAGTTCCTGCGCCAGATAGCGCATTCCCATCTCTGCGGCATCGAAGAAATAGACATCGGGTGTGAAGTTGAGGGCTTCCATGAAGGCCGGTGCCTCGTCGCGTCCACGCAGAAACTTGCGCTTGGGGAACCTGCTTCCCGGCGATGTACTGCGGCGCGAAATGACGTGCTTGCCCGTGGCCTTGTCGAGCTTGTGGGTGCAGCGGAACAGGGTGGTGCCGCCCTTCTCGCTGTTTTTCACAAAGCGCACATCAGCGCCGTAGCGGGCAAGGTCTTCCTTCATCATCAGTCCTTGCTCGGAGAGGTCGAAGTGAGCCTCCGGGAAGGTCTGCACGCCCAGATAGGCAAGCATACAGCTCACATTGCCGCACGTGTTGCCCACCGTCTCGGAGACTACATTATCCACAAACTTGTTGTTCTTCCCGACCGTGAACCCTTGCGGATACTCGCGCTTCACGATGATGTCGAGTACAAATTT
>CAVKLF010000129.1:0-4297 GCA_963657075.1 bacterium
CGTAGCAGGTCACGTCGTTCGAGGTGTAGGCGTTGGTACCCTCGCTGCCGATGCTCGCCATCAGCTTGTCGTACTCGTTGGGAATGTTGTACTTGGCGGCGAGCTGCGACACGGAGTCGATCTCGTGGTAAGCCTGCTTGCGCTCGGCTGGGTCGGTGAGCTTGCGGTAGCTCTCATAGCGACGGGTAATCTCGTCGAGGTAGGGCTTTTCCTTCGCTGCGTCGGTAGTGCCGAATTTCTTGGTGCCCTTGAACATCAAGTGCTCCAGGTAGTGGGCGAGACCGGTAGTCTCGGCGGGGTCGTTGCGCGAACCCGTCTTCACGGCGATGTTGGCCTGCAGACGAGGCTTTTCCTTGTTTACCGACATGTACACCTTCAGCCCATTGTCGAGGGTGTAGATGCGTGTCTTCATTGCATCGCCGGGCACGGTGGTGTAATGATACTCCTTGGCGGTGGCGTTCATGGCTCCCACGAGGAGAGCCGCCATCATTACATGTTTTAGAATCATAACTACTTTTATAACGTTATCCATAAAACATAAATGTTGTGGATAACTAATTTAACTTGTTGATACTTAATGCTTAATTATAGATTAATTCTCATTGCTCGTTTCGGTGTCGAGGTTGTCCACGAAATTACGGAACACCTCTTCCTCCACGTCACCCATGGCAAACTCCTTCTCTGCATCCTTCTTGATCTCGTCTATCCACGATTGTCGGGCTTTGATATAGTCCTCGTTAATGTGGTTGGCATCTTCGGTCGTGATTTCTGAGATGTGGTAGTAGTCGCAAATCATCCTGTAAGTCCATGCCCACTGATACTCTCTATAGTGGGCATCTATATACTCAAATCGTTCGATGAGTCCCTGAATGGTGTTGATGGTGCCGTCTAGCAGGTCATCTGCGATGCCTTGTTCCTCGGAAAGAGGAAGTAGCAGTCCAGAGAGGTCGTCCCAGTCGCCGAGTCCTGCTTGTGTGGCTGGTGGTGTAATGGAGAGAGTGCTCTCCTGTACACGTTTCAGCACGGCACCCATGTAGAGGCGAAGGGCGATATCGTAGTATTTGATGCCCTTGTGCAGGGAACTTGCAGGTATAAGATATTCGTGGTATAAGTATTGTGATACGTTGTTGCCAGATACCTTGCGCAGGTTTTCCAGTATCTCCTTACCCTTGAGCACCTCGCTTATGGTGTAGGGGGAAAGCCAGTCGAAGTTGATAATGCTCTTGCGGCATTCGGCAGGGCGCACGTCTCGCTTGGGCCATTTGCGGATGTCGCGGTACAAGCCCACGGTAGCGATGTTGCGTCCGGGGATGAGAATCATCTTGTCGCCGTCGGCTATCAGATAGGAGAAGGGCAGGTTGCGAGTATTGGGGTGGTGCGCCAGCTTGCCGAAGCATACCGAGAAGGTTCCCACTGTGGCAGGCATCACGAGGTGGGCACCGCTAGCCGTCTTTGTGCCACGCTCCAGAATGCCCCAGTGCATAGGCCCCATCTTGTAGGCGTGATTGGAAAAATTGGTGGCTGAGCCGGCATTGTAGAACGAGAACATTCCGCCGATGAGTAGCGAGCTTTTGTGATGAGATGCGGTAAATGGACCACAGAATGCCGCACACGCCTCACCATTGCTCATGTAATTGTTGGCGAAGAATACGGAGGTAGACCCCGTGAAACCATTGCTTAACTGGCAAGCCTCGCCCACATAGCAATCTTGTATCTTCACGCTATTGATAACGCTGGAACCTTCGGCGATAATCGAGTTTTCGGCGATTACCCCCATGCCGATGTACACATTGCCGTGGATAGAACCCAGGAGGGTGCAGTCACTGAGCCGTGAGGCACCATTGATTTCGCAATAGTCATTGATGATGCTATTGGTTATCTCTTTGGTATTTACTATCTTTACGTTGTTGCCTATCTGCCCGCGGTCGGGCATCTTGTTGTCGATGTCTTTCTTGATGAGTTGTCGGATACGCTCCTTGATCTCCTTGTCTGAAAAGTGCTTTACCATAAAGGCGGCAAGTTGACTGTTGAGGTCGCTGAAGAGAATTACATTGCCTTCGCCCATTTCGTTGAGCACACTCACGAGATTTCCTTCGCCGTAGGTTGCTCCCTCGGTGGTCTCCATGGTGGCTAGATTGGAGATGTAGCAATCATCACCGATGGTATAATTGTTGATAAAGTTGCCGATGTTCTCGATGAGGCAATCGTCGCCGATGGTTACATTGCGCAAGGTTGCGTTGTTGATGCCCGAGTGCTTCACGAAGCCTTGACTCACCTCCACGTTTTTGTCGAATGAGCCGATGTTTACCTCGCCGTATAGCATTACACGGTGCATATAGTTGGGGTTGAAGTTCTCCGCCACATTGATGGATGTCCAGTCTTCCGCCCAACATCCGTTGTGTTTGAGTACCTCGATTTCATCCGAGGTCAATGGTCTGTTATCGTTCATAAGTTATTCGTTTTTAAGCCCCCTCAAAGTTTGACCCTCGGCAGACTCCTCATCTTTTCATCTTTCAATATTTCAATCTTTCAATATTTCCATCTTACTCATAGTCTTGGTAGAGGAAATCATTGTAAGGGTATTTTTGCACATGCAGTTCGCGTACTTTTTTGTAGAGCGTGTCGCGGAATTCGTCGATGTTCTCCCGGTCTTTGGCGGAGATGAAGAGACAGCTGTCGCCTAATTTTGCCATCCACGTCTTCTTGAGGTCTTCCAAAGGGATGTTCTCCTTCTGTATGGGCGTGAGGTCGTCTTCCTCTTTCTCTACCCATGAGTAGTTGTCTATCTTGTTGAAGACGATCATCGATGGTTTGTCGGCGCAACCTAATTCCTTTAGTGTATTCTCTACCACTTGGATTTGCTCTTCAAAGTCGGGGTGGGAGATGTCGACCACGTGCAATAGCAGGTCGGCCTCGCGTGTCTCGTCGAGCGTGCTTTTGAAGGAGTCTACCAAGTCGGTAGGGAGCTTGCGGATGAAACCTACCGTATCGGCCAGGAGGAATGGCAGGTTCTCCACCACCACCTTCCTGACGGTGGTATCGAGGGTGGCGAAGAGTTTGTTCTCGGCAAATACCTCGCTCTTGGAGAGTAGGTTCATGATGGTCGACTTGCCTACGTTGGTGTAGCCCACTAGCGCCACACGGATGAGGCGGCCACGGTTCTTCCTTTGTGTGGTCTTCTGCTTGTCGATTTCAGCAAGACGTTCCTTCAAGAGGCTCATGCGCCCCAAGATGATACGGCGGTCCATTTCCAGCTGGGTCTCGCCTGGTCCACGAAGTCCTACGGAACCCTTTCCTCCGCCCGAACCAGAACCGCCACCTTGGCGTTCCAAGTGCGTCCATAGTCTCTGCAAGCGAGGTAGCATGTAGCGATATTGTGCTAATTCTACCTGAGTCTTGGCGGCGGCTGTCTGTGCGCGCATGGCGAAGATGTCGAGGATGAGCGAGGTGCGGTCGAGTATCTTTACTTGCAGTTCCTGCTCGATGTTGCGTATCTGCTTGGCAGATAGCTCATCGTCGAAGATCACCATACCTATCTCGCGATCTTCCTCTTCCTCATCCTTGATATATTGTTTGATTTCCTCCAGTTTTCCCTTTCCTACATAGGTGGTTTGGTTGGGAGCCACCACCTTTTGGGTGAATCGCTTCACAGTGACAGCACCTGCGGTATCGGCGAGAAACTCCAGCTCGTCTAGATATTCCTTGGTCTTGGCTTCGTCCTGTGTCTTGGTAACGAGACCCACGAGTACGGCAGTTTCCGCCTTGACTTCTGATATTACAAATTCTTTCATTCTTAATGTTCGTATATATAATAATAGGTGCAAATTTAGATAAAATTTCCGAATGAGGCAAATATCAAGATAATAATTATAGTTTTTTTATGGTAAGTAGGAGAGGGGAATGTATGGTAAAACGAGGAATATCTGAAAGAATCGCACAGAAAGCACAGCTGGATTTGGGCAACAATTGCGCACAAATCGCCTTTCTATGAGCGCAGATTTCGTAAACGTTTGCGCCTTTTTTGTGAAAAAAAATGTAGAATCTTTGATTTATATCAATTTTTATTCTTACTTTTGCAACCGAAATGAAAAACTGATTTTCAAAAATAAGATCATAACTACATAAAAACACAAACTGCTGAAACATTCAAAAACTCTAAAATGCCTCGACGCGACGTCGGGGCGTTTTTGGTTAATTCCAAGTGTATTCAGCTTTCTGAAGTGTAGGAAGTTAAAGAAGTTAAGGGAATTTAGGGGACAACAGCCCTACTTACTTATGACAAGATTCCTGCAAAAAA
>CAVKLF010000130.1:0-4263 GCA_963657075.1 bacterium
CTAGGGCTCGTTAGGGACTTGCACCCATTAGACAACACACATGCTAGTCAAACAAAAATAAGGCAATGCTCACCCGAACATTGCCCTATATTATATAATAATGTGTAGAGATTACTCTGCTGCAGCTTCCTGCTCAGCACGGTCGTCTACATTGTCGCCCTCTGTAGGAGCGAGCACAGACTTGAAGTCTGTAATGCCATACTTGGCGAGGATGTTGTACCACTGCAGGAGTTTCTTGATGTCGCTGTCGTGTACGCGGTCACGATCGTAGTTGGGCAACACCTCTGCAAAGTAAGCGTGCAACTCGTCGGCTGGAGCCTTCTTGTAATTGAAGCTGCTTGGCTTGCCTTCTTCCTTCTTGCTTACGCTGTCGAGCACCTCATAGAGTGGCACCTCGTCGGCATCTGTATACATGGCGATGTCGCCAAGGCTTGTCACACGGTCGGTGGCAAAAGCTGGCACACGCTTGTGGGTCTCGTCGAGTGTCTCGACGATCAGGTTTCTGTTACCTCTAGACACCAGTTTGTAAAGGCCTGGCTTGCCTGCGATTGAAAGAATTGTTTCCATTGTTCTTTGTATTCTTATTTTATTTTTATAGTGATGATTAAAAAAACAACTTGGTACATCTTTGTCTCTTTTTCTTTTTTTTCAAGAATTAGAGAATTTAAGAATTTCCAGTTTCCTCTGAAGAATGAGAATGACGGGAAAGGCTTGACTAGTCAAGCCGCTGCTTCCTAAAATTCTTGCCCATTCAAAAACTGGCCAAGCAAGGAAAAATTCTCTAATTCTCTAATTCTTGATAAGAAAAACTCTACCAACTTATTATTTTACTATTACATAATTATTTTTCTTCTTGTTCTGGCGGTACTTCCCTTTTTACAGAGATATTCTTGCCTGTGGGGAGTAGAGTGCTTTTCCGGCTAAAGATTTTCCCTGCCTTTGAGTTCTTGGAGCAGGTCTTGCACTTGGCTTTCCACCGAGCTTACCCCATCATTGACTATCTCGAAGTCTGAGCGGGCCACGAGTTCTTCCTGAGGCATTACAGCGTCTATCCACGCCTGTGCCTTCGGGGCAGTAATATGGTCGCGTACCATCACGCGAGCCAGGCGCACTTCCTCAGGAGCCGTCACACACACCACATAGTCGAAATGGGTGCGCTTGTCGAAGCCGCTGTCGTAGAGGATGGCACTCTCGCACCAGTCGCAGTCGCTCTGCTCGAAGTCGCGGGCCACTGCCGGATGCACCACGTCGTTTACCGCCTGCTTGTGGGTCTCGCTCTCCAGCAGAAACTGGGCGAGCACGGGTTTCTGCAAGAGGCCATCAGCCCCATACACATTATCGCCCACCAACTGCTTCAGGCGCAGCTGCAGGTCGGCATCCGATGCCATCAGGCGCTTGGCGCCAGCATCACAGTCATAGACCTTTATTCCATGGGTCTCCAGCATGCGGCACACATAGCTCTTGCCGCTGCCGATGCCCCCCGTTACAGCCACCTTCATGAATAATTATCAATTATTAATTATAAATTATTAATTGTTATTGCTGCTCCAGCAGATAGTCTACCGTCTGCATATCCAGTCGCGCCTTGCTTACCGAGCGAGGCACACTGCGCAACTGCAAGTCACACTTGTCCGACGGATTGCCCACCAGGTCATTGTAGTCTACCACCACCTTAAACTGGCTAGGCTTGATGGTGCGGAAGAGGCTGGCGCCCACCGTAAACCTCACAGTCACCTTGGACGGGAATGTACGCATCACCATGTTGGCAGGCATATTGATGGCTTCGATAGGCACTTCCACCGTCTCCTCTGTAAGCACGTCGGGGTAGACGGCCAGACGCACCGTCTGCGGCACGATCTTGATGCCCCTCACCTTCTGGATGCGTACCGTGCGGTAAATGGTATCCGAGAGGTTGTGCAGATTGAAAGGCTCTATCTGCACAGACTGCACCTGGTCTAGCTGCCGCTTGTTGGCATACACCGTCACCGTACTGGGGTAAAACTCCGTATGGGCCAGATAGTAGCTCTTGCGCGTCGTAATCTTGCCCCTGAAGGCGACAGGCACGCGCTTGCTGGTGCCATAGGTGAAGTAGAAGTCAAACTTAGTAGGCTTTATCTGCAATAGCTTGGTAGAGCCATAGAGCTGCGAGGTAATCTGCCGCTGCACATCAGCCATCGGTATTACGCCCTGCTCCTTGTCGTCATCGGCATAGGTGGCAAAACGAAACGAGAGCGGCATAAACTTCATTCCCCAAGCATAGGTAACGAGCGTAAATCCCTTGTCGCGCAGCGTAACATGCACCGTATCAGGCAATTCGCCCGTTATCACCGCATTGCGTGGCGTGCCCGTAAGCTGCACAGGGATAGCGTATTCCCTCTCCATCGTCTCATTGAGCGTCATCATGAGCCAGAAGATGCCGCTGAGAGCGAGAAAGAACAAAAAAATCAGAAACTCCTTATTCAGCCCACTGAACAGGAAGTTTCTGACCGTTCTCAATATGCGCCAAATGTTATGCATTAGGAGTCTGACTGGTAGCATCTGCAAAGACGTACCCCTTGGCTACGGTGATTACCACGCCACGAGCTATCTCGACATCTACCGTGTTGGCCTCAAGGTCTACACGTTTTACGGTGCCATACACGCCGCCGCCAGTTACCACCTTGGCGCCTTCGGCGATAGAATTCTGGAACTTACGTATCTCCTTCTGCTTTTTCTGCTGAGGGCGAATCATGAAAAACCACATGATGGCGAAGATGGCCACCATCATGATCAGGAAACTCATGCTGCCACCACCAGCAGCACCTTGTGCTTGCAATAATAAATTTGTCATGTCTTACTTGATAATAATGTATTATGATTTTTTCTGTTCTTCTTGATTTTCCTCCTCGTTATAATTAATGTTCGCGCGATGGCCATCGTTTTCACGGCGCTGGGCATGATGGCGAGGGGTGCGCTCTGGCAACTCCTTGAGGATAATGCCGCGGTCGATGAGGAAGCGGGCGATATTGTCGAGCATACCGTTCACGTAGCCGCCACTGCGAGGGGTACTGTACATCTTGGCCAGGTCTACATACTCATTGATGGTAACGATGGCAGGGATGCCTGGAAAGTTGACCAGCTCGGCTATGGCTATCTGCATGATGACCACATCCATGTAGGCCAGGCGAGAGAAGTCCCAGTTGCGCGAAGCATCGCTCATGTAGCGCTGGTAGGTGTCGCCATTGAGCAAGGTGGCACGGAAGAGCTTGCGTGCAAACTCCCTGTCTTCTGCATCCTTGTACTCGGGCAGCAGTGGCTGCTTAGCCTTGGCCGACTCCTCAAACCGCTTGATGGTCTTCAGCACAAAGGTATCCACGATATCCTTGTCGTCGTTCCAGTAGAGCGATTTCTCCTCCAGGTAGGCATCCAGGTCTTCATTGTTGAGGATGAAATTCTTGTAGACTCTGCGCCAGAACTCGCGGTCCTGGTCGTACTCATCTAGCTCTGCCTCATCGTCGCCGAAGAGGTTGCCGCTCATGTAGTCGGCATACAGGTCGCTGGAAGTGATAGTCGTATAGAGCTTGCGCACTTGCTCGATGTCCTCGTCCCATGTAGCGTGCTTCACATCGATCCACTCCACGAGCATATCGTTCTCCTCCAGCTGCATGGCAAAGCGATTGAAGGCGAAGCGAGACGCAGGCTCCTGGAGCCCCTCACGCTGAGCACGGGCCATCTCTACGTCATAGTGCTTGCGAGCCTCTTTGGTAATGGCCACGATGAGCTGCAACATATGGTTGTACAAATCGTATGACTTGGAGAGGCTGAAGAGAAGCTCTTTCTCAGCAGTATCGATATTGTGTTCACTGTTTTGATAGTATGCATAGGTCAACTGCACAATCTTACGTCTTATCAAATCCCTATTAATCATTCTCTAATAATTTTTAAAAGATTTATCTATATTATTTTTCCTAAATCACTGCAAATTTAAGCATTTCTCTGTTAACAGCCAAGAAAAGGGGAGACATTTTCTATATTTTTAAGGTAAAAAGTGCATTTCTGCCCATTTTTAGGCGCCCGATTGCATTTTCCCCCCAAATTATTTGCTCATTCCAAATAAAAGTAGTAATTTTGCACCCGCTTTAAGCAAAGCTAATCCGTGTGATGGCGAGTTAAGGCAAAAATTATTAATTACAACTTAATTTAGAGTAACACAAAAATGAAAGAGATTAATGTAACAGGTCAGAAGCGTACAGACCTTGGCAAGAAAGCTTCTAAGTCATTGCG
>CAVKLF010000131.1:0-4217 GCA_963657075.1 bacterium
AGCAACAATCCTAAGGTGGACGATGAGGCTGAGACCATCCTCTACAACTCCTTGAAGAAGGCAGGTTTGGTATCTCAGAATAGTGTTGAGGCATTCAAGAACCCAGATGTCCGTCAGGGTGGTTCTATCATCAGCAGTACCAAGGTGGGTCCATCAGTAGCTAAGGACATTACGATGGGTGCCATCTACAGTGTCATCTTCGCATTGATTGCCATCTTCCTCTACATCTTGCTCCGTTTCCGCAACGTAGCATTCTCATTGGGTTCAACTATCGCTTTGGCATTTGATGCCTTGACCGTGATTGGTTTCTACTCTCTGTTGTGGGGTATCGTACCATTCTCATTGGAGATTGACCAGACCTTCATTGGTGCTATCCTAACGGTGGTGGGTTACTCTATCAACGATAAGGTGGTGGTATTCGACCGTATCCGTGAGAATATGCACCTGCATCCTAAGGGAGACATACAGCAGATATTCAATGCTTCTATCAATGAGACGTTGACACGTACTATCAATACTTCATCTACTACATTGCTCGTATTGCTCTGCATCTTCATCCTCGGTGGTGACAGCATACGTAGCTTCTCGTTTGCAATGATTCTGGGTGTGGTATTTGGTACATTGTCCTCTATCTTCATCGCATCTCCTATCGCTTACCTCGTTTTGGGTCGTAAGATCAAGGAGGGGGCTGCTGAAGAGGTCGCAGTGGCTGAAGTAAAGTAATCAGTTGAAATATAAAATAAAAGGTCGCTTCTCAAATGAGGAGCGACCTTTTATTTTAAGTGGTCCCACCGAGAATCGAACTCGGATCAAAGGTTTAGGAAACCTCCGTTCTATCCATTAAACTATGGGACCATACCCTGCCGAATCGTAAGCGCGATGTGCTTCGGTTGGCAATTTGACTGCAAAGATACATCAAATCATTGACAATACAAAATAATTGGCTATGTTTTTAACGATTATCCTGTCAAGTTTGCTCACATTTATGGAGCTAAACTGTGAAAACCTCTTCGATACGAGGCACGATTCGCTCAAAAATGATGTTGAGTTTTTGCCCGAGGGTAGCTATAAGTGGACACCTTATCGCTATTGGACGAAGCTGAACCACTTGGGACAAGAGATAGTTGCTCAGGGTGATAATGGAACTTCTCTCGAACAATCCGGGCGGTCTTCCTGGCAAATCCCTGATTTCGTAGCCATGTGCGAGGTGGAGAATGATAGTGTGATGTTCGATTTGACGAAACGGTCTCTTCTCAGAGGAGCAGGGTATGAATATGTGATGACCAGTTCGCCCGATGAGCGAGGCATCGATGTGGCATTGATGTATCAGCCAGCCTCTTTTCGACTGCTCTCTTCATACGCTATTCGCATTGTTCCGTTGCCAGGTACCCGTCCAACGCGTGATATTCTTTACGCTTCGGGGTTGGTAATGAGTGGCGATACGCTACATATCTTTGTGGTTCACGCCCCGAGTCGAAGGGGAGGTGAGCAGTCTACTCGCGCTTATCGCCTGCATGTGGCTGATCGATTGGCTGCATCCATAGACTCAGTCTATGCGATACATGCTGATGCCAAGATTATTGTGGCAGGCGATTTCAACGACTATCACGATTCGCCTGCCCTCAAGCTACTGTACTCCCATCGACTTGTGAATATTTCTGCGGATGCCAAGGGATGTCATGGGGCTAAGGCTACCTATCGTTGGCATGGTGAGTGGAGAAGTCTCGACCAGATACTCTTCAGTACGTCCTTAGCAGGCAAAAAGGAAAGTTGCGTGATAGGCGACTTGCCCTTCTTGCTCGAAGATGATGAGAAGTATGGAGGCAAAAAGCCTTATCGTACCTATATTGGTCCTCGGTATCTTGGTGGTTATAGCGACCATTTGCCCTTGGTCGTAAGGTTTAGAATGGAATGACAAACAAAACAGAAAATGAAGATAATAGAAAGCAATATCATTGGTAAGAAGAGTCGGGAAACTTGTGAGGATGGGCTTGTCATAACCGATGGTTTCATAGCCGTGATAGATGGCAGCACGAGCAAGACTCCCAAGCATCTGAATCCTGATATGAAGAATGGTAGGTACGCCATGATGCTCATCTCGGAATACATCGAGCGCGAACTGAAGGCAGAGGCATCGGTCGATGACTTCTGCCAAGGCGTTACAGCCTATATATATAATAATGTATATGAACCGTTGGGGATAGCGGAACGGCTGGCGCAGCATCCTGAGGAAAGGCTCACTGCCTCGGCTATTCTGTATAGCAAGGCTAGGAGAGAAGTGTGGATGGTAGGCGATTGCCAAGCCATCATCGGAGGGAAACTCTATGAGAATGGCAAGCCTTATGAGCAGGAGATTGCCGAGAAACGCGCTACACTCATCAAGCAAGGAATAGCTCCTGCTGAGGCTCGTAAGCAGATAGAACCTCTGCTCGTCGAGGCAATGCTCGTTGGGCAGAACAAATCTTATACAGTTATTGATGGTTTTCCAGTCTTTCGGGATGGGGTAAAGGTTGTTCCTTTAGCAGTTAAACAGGTTGCTAAAGTCATTGAAACAGGCTTAGAAGATCATTCTAAAGCAGTTTCTTCTCCCATAGAAGTAGTTCTGGCGAGCGATGGTTATCCTTTCCTCCTGTCTACTCTTGCCGATAGCGAGGAGGCTTTGGCTCGGCAACTTGCCAACGACCCACAGAATGTCGACTCTTTTCTCGCCACTAAGGGTATCGTAGAGGGAAACAAGAGCTTTGACGACAGAACGTATGTTCGGTTTACGATGTAAGATTCGCCCAAAGCGTAGCCTTTGGGTTGGGCTTACATAGAAAATAGGCAGCATACTTATTCCTGAAGTGGAAAAGTGTGCTGCCTATTATTAGATGTACGTAACGTACTTGAGTTTTGTCTGGTTCTAGAGGCTAAGCTTATCCGTAGATAATCTTGCCGTTCTCGTCCTCGTAAGGCTCCATCGACTTAGCATACTGGTTCATGGCACGGAGACTCATACCCATGGATGAGAAACCACCGTCGTGGAAGAGGTTCTGCATGGTCACCTTGCGGGTGAAGTCGGAGAACATCATTACACAATAGTTGGCGCAGTCCTCAGCAATGGCATTGCCGAGTGGAGACATCTTGTCGGCGAAGTCCATCATGTTCTCGATGTCCTTGATGCCCTTGCCGGCTGTAGTGGCTGTAGGACTCTGCGAGATGGTGTTGATACGTACATGCTTCTCACGACCGTAGATGTAACCGAAGCTACGGGCGATGCTCTCCAGCATGCTCTTGGCATCAGCCATATCGTTGTAACCGAAGAATGTACGCTGAGAGGCCACGTAGGTAAGGGCTACTACCGAACCCCACTCGTTGATGGCATCCAACTTCTTGGCTACCTGCAACATCTTATGGAAGGAGATGGCAGAGATGTCCAAAGTCTTGTTCAAGAAGTTGTAGTCGAGGTCGTCGTAAGTGCGGTGCTTGCGCACGTTAGGGCTCATTGCTACAGAGTGGAGTACGAAGTCGATTTTGCCACCGAGCTTCTCCTGTGCCTCGGTAAATACCTTTTCCAAGTCCTCTACGCTAGTCGCATCGGCTGCGATGATAGGAGCGTTGATTTGTTCTGCGAGCTTATCCAGCGTACCCATACGCAAAGCCATGGCTGTGTTACTGAGTGCGATGGTGGCACCCTCCTCTGCTGCCTTGACAGCTACTTTCCAAGCGATTGATTCCTCATTGAGGGCACCGAAGATGATGCCACGCTTGCCTTTTAACAAATTGTGAGTCATTGTTGTCTTATCCTTTATTTATAATGGCGGCACCTTGTATTATATATAATAATAGGGTGTAGAAATCCCGATGTGCCGCAAAAACGTGCGCAAAATTACGAAAAATGTGCAATATACGCAAGCTTTTGGGCAGAAAAAGTAACGTAAACGTTTCCTTTTTTGTGATAAGTCAAGTAGATAGTCCTTCTGTGGCTATCCTCATGGGTTGTAAAGCCTATGCGATATGGTGTAAGAAGTCAGGTCGCCACTCTTTTTTGTTCTTTTTGTTTGCGTATCTTGTTTTTTATTCGTAACTTCGCACCGTCTAAAGAAATGTCACTATGGAAGAGATCAGGAAATACCCGGTTGGAGTGCAGACCTTCGATAAGATCAGAGAGGGTGGCTATGTATATGTGGATAAGACACAGTATATTGTCGATTTCTTGCAAAAAGGATCTCAATATG
>CAVKLF010000132.1:0-4199 GCA_963657075.1 bacterium
ACTACATCGAGGAGGACGGCTTGAACTTCAACCAGGCTCTTGAGTTGGTTCGCGCTTCTTCTCTCTATACTGTTCACACTCCAGTGCCAGCTGGTCACGACTACTTCGACGAGGGTCTCTTCGGTAAGTACATGGGTGGCTATCCACAGCGTCTCGGCATCTCTTGGGACGAGTTCATCGGCATGGGCCGTGAGAACGCCGACGACCACGGCGAGCGCTTCTGCCTCTCTACCTTCGCTTGCAACACTTGCCAGGAGGTGAACGGTGTAAGTAAGCTCCACGGTTGGGTGAGCCAGCAGATGTTCTCTAACATCTGGAAGGGTTACTTCCCAGAGGAGAACCACGTAGGCTATGTTACCAATGGTGTTCACTTCCCCACATGGACTGCCACAGAGTGGCGTCATCTCTACGACAAGTACTTTGACAAGAACTTCATGAACGACCAGAGCAACGAGGAAATCTGGCATGCTATCTACAATGTAGATGACAAGGAAATCTGGAAAACTCGTATGACTTTGAAGAAGAAACTTGTAGAGTATATCCGCGAGAAATTTACTGAGACATGGTTGAAGAACCAGGGTGATCCTGCTCGCGTGGTTTCCCTCCTTGAGCGCATCAACCCTAACGCTTTGATGATTGGCTTCTGCCGTCGTTTCGCTACCTACAAGCGTGCTCACTTGCTCTTCACCGACTTGGATCGCTTGTCTAAGATCGTGAACGATCCTGAGCACCCCGTATTGTTCTTCTTCTCTGGTAAGGCTCACCCAGCCGATGGTGCTGGTCAGGGCTTGATCAAGAAGATTTTTGAGATCAGTCAGCGTCCTGAGTTCCTCGGCAAGATTATCTTCTTGGAGGACTACGATATGACATTGGCTCGCCGCTTGGTTTCTGGCGTTGATATCTGGATGAATACTCCTACACGTCCATTGGAGGCTTCTGGTACATCTGGCGAGAAGGCAGAGATGAACGGTGTTGTCAACCTCTCCGTGCTTGATGGATGGTGGGTTGAGGGTTACCGCGAGGGTGCCGGTTGGGCGCTCCCCGAGAAGCGTACCTACCAGAACCAGGGCTATCAGGATCAGCTCGACGCTGCTACCATCTACAACTTGTTGGAGAACGACATCGTTCCTATGTACTACAACAAGAACAAGGAAGGCTACAGCAAGGAGTGGATTCAGGTGGTGAAAAACTCTATCGCTACCATCGCTCCTCACTACACGATGAAGCGTCAGTTGGATGACTACTACGACAAGTTCTACTGCAAGCAGGCCGACCGCTTCAAGAAGTTGAGTGCCAACGGCAACGCTCTCGCCAAGGAGATCGCTCTCTGGAAGGAGCAGGTAGCTGAGCGCTGGGACGGCATCCATGTGGTTTCCAAGAGCGACAATATGGAGAACGGCATTGAGACCGGCAAGAAGTACAAGACACAGTATGTCATCGACGAGCAGGGCTTGAACGATGCTGTGGGTCTGGAGCTTGTGGTACTGAAGGAGCAGCCTGAGGATGGCAAGCAGATTTATGCTGTTTACCCATTCCAGGTGGTAGGCCACGAGGGCAACAACTTTACATTCGAGGCTGAGATTGAGCCAGTGAACGCCGGTTCGTTCAAGACAGCCGTTCGTATGTATCCTAAGAACGACAAGTTGCCACACCGTCAGGACTTCTGCTACGTGAAGTGGTTGGACTAATACTTGAAGGTAATTAAAATAAAAAAGGAATTTCCTAATTGGAAATTCCTTTTTTTATTTGGTGGATAGTATTTTTTTATACGAGATATTGAGAAGAGATACTCTCGTTGTCCTCCACACGGCGGATAGTCTCAGCAAACATATCTGCGATAGTAAGCTGCTTCACCTTATCGCAACGCTTGGTGTAAGGGATGGAGTCTGTGAATACTATCTCCTCCAGGGCAGAACTCTGTACTCGTTCTGATGCAGGGCCGCTCATCACGCAGTGAGAGGCGCAGGCACGAACGGTCTTGGCACCAGCCTGTTTCATAATGTCTGCAGCTTTGGTAATTGTGCCAGCTGTGTCTACCATGTCGTCGATGATGACAACGTTCTTGTCTTTAACGTCACCGATAATCTGCATGCTAGCCACCACATTGGCGCGAGCGCGAGTCTTGTTGCAGAGTACGAGCGGACAACCGAAGTACTTGGCATAAGTGTTGGCACGCTTGGAACCGCCTACATCAGGAGAAGCTATAACCAAGTCTTCGAGATGTAAACTCTGTAAGTAAGGCAGAATGACGCCAGAAGCATACAGGTGGTCTACAGGCACGTCGAAGAACCCCTGGATTTGGTCGGCATGGAGATCCATGGTGATAAGGCGGTCGATTCCTGCTACGCTGAGCAAGTCGGCTACGAGCTTGGCGCCAATGCTGACACGTGGCTTGTCCTTACGGTCCTGACGAGCCCATCCGAAGTAAGGTACTACGGCGATGATGTGGCGAGCCGAAGCGCGTTTGGCTGCATCAATCATCAAGAGAAGCTCCATTAAGTTGTCGGAATTCGGGAAGGTGCTCTGTACGAGGAAGACGTCGCGCCCACGGATGGACTCCTCGAAAGAAACGCCAAATTCTCCATCTGAGAACTTGGTTACAACCAAGTTGCCCAGTGGGCAATCTAGACTAGCGCAGATTTTCTCTGCAAGGTATCTTGAGTTAGTACCCGAGAATACCAAAAAAGAGTTTTTCTCACTCATTTCTTTTTAGTGTTTATGTGTATTAATAGTTGTTGATCTTGTTTCTCCCTGCGGTGATAGGCAGTCTAGGCGAACTAGTTAACTGCCTTTCTGAGTTTGTCGAAGTGTTGCATGAGTTCCTTGAAATCTTTTTCATTATGAATGTCGAATCGATTCCAAAGGTCTCCACAGATTACTACGCCGCCAAAACCTAAGTCTTTTGCCATCCTGATGTTTTCCAAACTCATGCCGCCCAATGCATAGACTTTCTTGTCGATGAGTCCCGCCTTGGAGGCCATCTCTAATTGCTGTATGGTAAAGGAAGATTTTTCATCTTTAAATTCAATGCAATCAAAGATGTTTTTCAAGAACACATAGTTGGACTTTTTCTTCATGTCCTTGAGTGCGGCGAGGTCGGTGCATGTACGGCTGTACTTACCCTTGTAACCTTCTGGGACAGCTGCCAGAGGATTGTCTATGTGGATGCCTGCCAGTTCGTACTCCTGTTTTAGATAATAATGGTCGTGTACAGTGACCTTTTTCAGGTACTCTTCCGGCAGCAGTGTAAGCAATCTCTCCGCATACATCGGTGACGAATTTGGCTTGAACAAGTGCAGATTGTCCATGCCCTCGTCAAACAACGAGGCTAGTATTTTGTCTTCTTCCACAAAGAATGTGGACTTTGTCATTATTGCTAATTTCATTGTCAAAATGCTTTTTGTGATGCAAAAGTATTAAAAAAATAGCAAACTAGCAATTATATGGGCATAAAAAATATGCAGAGAGGCTGAAAATTAATATTTATCAAGTTATATGCGTTAAATAGGGGCATTTTTTATGATTTTTGTACATGGCGAACGTAATTCGGAGTGCTATTGCAAATGGTGGGTTGCTTACATGGTATTTCTGCCATACCTTATTTTATTATAATAGATATTTGTCATCTATAATCAAAAACGGTGTCTTAGTTGAAGTTGGTGTACAGAAATGAATGTCTTTATAGGGCTTAACCCTTATAGAAATACGTTTTTTGCTGTTTTTTGAGATAAAAAGTATGTTTTTTTAGAAAAAATGCCTCGAAAAATTTGGTAGTTCAGAAAAAAGTAGTACCTTTGCACTCGCATTCAGAGGAACGCTCCTAATTGCATAGGAAAATTGCGGAAATAGCTCAGTTGGTAGAGCACAACCTTGCCAAGGTTGGGGTCGCGGGTCCGAGTCCCGTTTTCCGCTCAATTTATTTCAAGATAGGAAATGTAAGCCCAAGTGGCGGAATTGGTAGACGCGCACGTTTCAGGTGCGTGTGTTTCACAACGTGCAGGTTCGAGTCCTGTCTTGGGCACGGATATTCTGAATGGTTAAATGTTGGAGAGGTGGCGGAATTGGTAGACGCGCTACTTTGAGGGGGTAGTGACAATTGTGTCGTGGGAGTTCGAGTCTCCTCCTCTTCACTTTTTTGTTTATTTTTGCGGAAATAGCTCAGTTGGTAGAGCACAACCTTGCCAAGGTTGGGGTCGCGG
>CAVKLF010000133.1:0-4176 GCA_963657075.1 bacterium
ACCGTATGGTTACGAATACCGAGAGCAACGGACGTTTCCACACGGATTGGCTCAACATGATTTATCCACGACTGAAAGTGGCAAGGGACTTGTTGACAGAAGATGGTGTGATATTCATTTCTATTGATGACAATGAGGTGGAGAACCTAAGAAAGGTTTGTGACGAAATCTTTGGTGAGGCTAACATTGTTGGTTTAATTTCAAATACTAATAATCCAAAGGGACGCTCTGATGATAAATATATTGCCACTGCTAATGAATACATCTTGGTTTATTCCAAAAAAATAGGAAAACTTATTTGGTATGGTTTTGAACCAACAGATGAAATAATCAAGCGTTACAATAAAACAGACTTATATGGTAAACGCTATCGTGAAATTGATTTGCGAAAAACAGGCGAGAATGATTTGCGTGAAGATCGTCCCAACTTGTTCTATTATTTCTATTATAATGAGAAAACAAAAGAATTCTATGCTTCAAAAAATATAGAAGAGAAGGAAGGCTTTTTAAGCATTAAGCCCCAAAGAGAAGATAACAAAGAAGGAAATTGGAGATGGGGAATTGATACCGCTAACAAACAAATTGATCAATTGATTCCTAAATTCATGCCTTCAAGAAAAGTTTGGGGAGTAATGCAGAAAGACTATTTGGAGAACAGAAGTCTTGTCAAGCCAACAAGTTCATGGGTGTTTAAGGATGTAAATAGCGAAAGAGGAACAGAAGAGTTTGTATCACTGGGTTTTGACAAACGAATCTTTCCTAAGCCAAAACCATTAGGGACAATAAAAAGATGTATAAAATTGGGGGCAGGAATGGATTCCATTATCCTCGACTTCTTCTCAGGCTCTGCCACAACCGCTCATGCCGTCATGCAGTTGAACGCCGAAGACAGCGGCAACCGTAAGTTCATCATGGTGCAACTCCCCGAACTGACGGACGAGAAGAGCGAGGCATACAAGGCCGGTTATAAGAATATCTGTGAAATCGGCAAAGAACGCATCCGCCGAGCTGGAAAGAAGATTAAGGCAGATAGTCCGCTGACTACACAAGACCTCGACACAGGCTTCCGTGTGCTGAAACTCGACAGCACTAATATGGAGGACATCTATTATTCTCCAAAGGACACCGACCAGCGCAACCTCTTTAACATGGTGGACAATGTGAAGCCAGACCGCACGAGCGAAGACCTTCTCTTCCAAGTGATGCTGGAACTCGGAGCGACACTCGACAGCAAAATAGAAGAGACAACAGTGTCGGGTAAGACCATATACAATGTGGCCGACAACTACCTCGTGGCATGCTTCGACCAAGACGTGACAGACGAGGTGGTAACTGCCATTGCCAAGATGCAACCCATGTATGCAGTGTTGCGCGACACAAGTATGAAGACGGACTCGACAGCAACCAACTTCGAGCAACTCTTCAAAACCTATTCACCCTCAACGGTGACAAAAATATTATAGAACATGAAGCTGAAATTCAAGATACAACAATACCAGACGGATGCAGTGGAAAGCACCGTCGGTGTATTCAACGGACAACCCAACCTCGGTCTGCTGGAATATAAGGTAGATAAGGGAAAGGTGTTTGTGGAGGTTAACGGCAAGCGAATGATTCAAAAGGGAATGTTCGACGATGACGAGAATACCGGCTACAAGAACGGAGCCATCGTACTGAGCGAGCAGGACCTGCTCGACAACATCCACCACACACAGACCGACAACAACATACACCTCAGCAGCGAAGTGGTGAAGAAGCTCGGAGCCTGTCAACTTGACATTGAGATGGAGACAGGTACGGGTAAGACATACGTCTATATCAAGACCATGTTTGAGCTGAACAAACGTTACGGTTGGACCAAGTTCATCGTGGTGGTGCCAAGCATCGCCATCCGTGAAGGCGTGAAGAAGAGTTTTGACATCACGCAAGACCACTTCATGGAACTCTATGGCAAGAAGGCACGCTATTTCATCTACAATAGCGACAACCTCAACCAAATAGACACCTTTTCACAGAGTGCCGACATCAATGTGATGATCATCAACACCCAGGCGTTCAACACCTCGCTGAAGGAAGGCGCGAAGAACAAGGCGGCACGCATCATCTATGACAAGCGTGATGAGTTCGGCTCACGCCGTCCTATCGACGTGATAGCCGCCAATAATCCCATCATCATCCTTGACGAACCGCAGAAGATGGGAGGCGCAGCCACACAGACCGCACTGGCACGCTTCAATCCGCTCTTCACGCTCAATTATTCCGCCACGCACAAAGAAAGTCACAACCCAGTGTATGTGCTTGACGCACTGGATGCCTACAACCAGAAGTTGGTGAAGAAGATAGAGGTGGTGGGCTTCGAGCTGAAGAACCTGAAAGGTACGGATAGCTACATCTATCTTGCAGACATTATCCTTTCCAAGGACAAGGCGCCACAGGCACGGTTGGAGATAGAGGTGCAAAACAAGACAGGTAACATCAAGCGTGACTACAAGAACGTAAATGAAGGCGATGACCTCTACTTTCTTTCAGGTGAGATGGAGCAATACCGTGGATATGTGGTGACAGAAATCCGTGTCGATTCCGTGAACGGACAGCGCAGTCATGTGGTATTCGGCAACGGCACTACGCTCTATGTGAAGGACGTGCAGGGCAATATTACCGCCGACCACAAGGCACGCATACAGATACGGGAGACCATCAAAGCACACTTCCGCAAGGAGGCGATGCTATTCAAGCGTGGCATCAAGTGCCTCTCGCTCTTTTTCATCGACGAGGTGGCAAACTACCGAAAGTATGATGAGGACGGCAACCAGTTGTTGGGACGCTACGGAGAGATATTCGAGCAGGAATACATGGCGGAGTTGAACGATAACCAAAATATCTTCAACCCAGACTATATGGCGTACCTCGGCTCTATCTCCGCCCATGCCACCCATGCCGGCTATTTCTCGATCGACAAGAAGGGGCGTGCCGTGAACAGTGAGGTGAAACGTGGTTCTGACCAGAGCGACGACACCTCTGCTTACGACCTTATCCTGAAGAACAAGGAGCGGTTGCTGAGTCTCGACGAACCTGTGCGCTTCATCTTCTCCCACTCTGCCCTGCGAGAGGGCTGGGACAATCCCAATGTGTTCCAAATCTGTTCCTTGCGACAGAGCAATAGTGTGGCACAGAAGCGACAAGAAGTGGGACGTGGCCTGCGTCTTTGCGTGGATGCCCATGGCGTTAGACAGGACAACGAGACCATCCCTGACGAGGTGCAGAAGGTGAACAAACTCACCGTCATCGCCTCAGAGGGATATGCAACATTCGTTGCCGACCTGCAGAAGGACATCAAGCAAGACCTCTACGACCGTCCTACCAAAGCGGATGTGGAATTCTTTGTTGGCAAGATATTCAAGATGGAAGACGGTACTCGTCATACCGTGAGCAAGGACGAGGCGCAAGACATCTACTTCCAGCTCCGAATGAACGGCTACATCACCAAGAGCGGTGAGGTAACAGAGATATTCCGCAAAGAACTTGCGTCAGATACACTGAAACCTTTGTCCGATGACTTGAAACCTTACACCGCTCAGGTGTATAAGCGAGTGCAGAGCATTTTCGACCCGAAGGTTCTCGACGACATGATAGAGGACGGAAGCAAGACAAAGGCTCCAGAAAACAAGCTGAACGACAATTTCGCCAAGAAGGAGTTTCAGGAGCTATGGAAGCGTATCAATCATAAGTACGCCTACACCGTGGACTTCGATAGCGAGGAACTCATAGAGAAAGCCGTAGCGGCCATCAATAGGGAATTGTCTGTGACACAACTCAGTTACGTCGTAACTCGTGGCGAACAGAAGGACAATACTACGCTCGACGACATGAAGGGCGGCTCCATGATGCAGCAACAAGAGACCACCACCGACCGACTGCGCACCGATATGGTGAGCGGAGTGAAGTATGACTTGTTGGGCAAGATAGGTTCAGCAACAAAGCTGACCCGTAAGACCGTGGCAACAATTCTCTCGAAAATCATGCCCTCGAAATTCGATATGTACAAGGCTAATCCCGAGGAATTCATCCGCAAGGTGAGCCGTCTCATCATGGAGCAGAAAGCCACCATCATCGTGGAGCATATCAGCTACAACCAAGTGGAGGGTTCGTTTGACAGCGACATCTTCACACAGGAGA
>CAVKLF010000134.1:0-4172 GCA_963657075.1 bacterium
TTCACAGCTCTCGTAGAGAGCGATAACTTCTCTTAACTCCCCTTAACTTCCCAACTTTCGGTACTTCAGAAAGTTGAGTAATTATTAATTCTAAATTATAAATTATCAATTACTCCGGGTTATACCCGAAGGCATCAAGTTCTCTCTGTGAACTTCGCCAATCCTTGTCCACCTTCACGAAAGTTTCCAGGAAGATCTTCTTGGCAAAGAATTTTTCCAATGCCTTGCGACTCTCCGTGTTCACCTTCTTCAGAGCCACACCCTGATGGCCGATGATGATACCCTTCTGCGAGTCACGCTCTACATAGATCACGGCATTGATATGGATGCGATTCTCATCTTCCTTGAATCGCTCCACCCTCACCTCTACCGAATAAGGAATTTCCTTATCATAATAAAGGAGTATTTTTTCGCGGATAATCTCAGATACGAAGAAACGGGCAGGCTTGTCGGTCAACTGATCCTTGTCAAAGAATGCAGGCGACTCGGGCAACAACTCCTTGATACGTTTCAAGAGCATATCTGTTCCGAATTTGTTTTTTGCGGAGATAGGAAGTATCTCAGCGTTAGGCAACAGCGAGTGCCATTTTTCCACGATGTCGCCCAGTTTCTTTTGGTCACTTTCATCTATCTTGTTGATCAGCAGCAGCACCGGTATCGTCATCTTCTTCACCTTTTCCAGGAAGTCCATGTTTTTCTCCGGATTCTCCACCACATCGGTTACATAAAGCAACACATCGGCATCGGCGAGCGCACTCTCCGAGAAGGCGAGCATCATCTCCTGCATCTTATAGTTGGGCTTCAGCACACCCGGAGTATCAGAAAACACAATCTGCATATCATCGGTATTCACGATACCCATGATACGATGACGAGTGGTCTGCGCCTTAAAGGTCGCTATACTGATACGTTCCCCCACCAATTGGTTCATCAGCGTACTCTTTCCCACATTCGGGTTACCCACGATATTTACGAAACCAGCTTTATGCATAACAAGATATTTATTTTACCCATCTATTGTTTTAAAACCTAAAGAAACGCATCCTTGCTTATTCAATATAAGAAAGATGCGTTTCCTTTTTATCTAGATATCTTTTATCCTTATCTTACGAATTTACTTACCGTAAGCAGCACCATCATATGCCCACTTGTAGTAAGAAGCACCATGTACAAATCCAGCACCAAAAGCCGTGAAGATGACGTTGTCGCCCTTCTTCAGTTTACTCTCTGCATCCCAGATAGCCAATGGAATGGTAGCAGCACTTGTGTTGCCATAGTGGTCGATGTTCACCACCACCTTGTCCAATGGAATACCGGCACGCTTGGTAACGGCCTCGATAATACGCAGATTGGCCTCATGAGGTATCACCCAGTTCACATCATCGGCAGTGAGATTGTTCATCTCCAGGATTTTCAGCACGTCATTGCTCATATCGGTCACAGCATAACGGAACACTGTACGACCCTCTTGATACAAATAGTGCAGACGATGATCTACCGTAAAGCGTGAAGGAGGGCAAACAGAACCACCAGCCTTCATGTGAAGGAAAGGCAAACCTTGTCCATCGGTACGAAGATAAGAGTTCTGAACACCTACATTCTCCTCTTCCGTAGCCTCCACCAGCACAGCACCGGCGCCGTCTCCGAAGAGCACACAGGTAGCACGGTCTGTATAGTCTACCAATGAAGACATCTTATCTGCACCTATCACGATGATTTTCTTGTATCTACCGCTCTGAATCATGCTGGCAGCAACATCAAGGGTATACAAGAATCCACAGCAAGCCGCAGAGAAGTCGAAAGCGAAAGCATTCTTCAGTCCGAGCTTACCGAGGACGATAGATGCTGTAGAGGGGAACTTGTAGTCAGGTGTCGTAGTAGTCACGATCAGTGCATCGATGGTATCTGGGTCCACGCCTGTCTTCTGGATCAACTGCTTGGCAGCCTTGCGGGCCAAGTAGCTGGTGCCGAGACCTTCCTCTGTGAGGATGCGGCGCTCCTTGATACCTACACGTGTCGTAATCCACTCATCGTTGGTATCTACCATACGCGACAACTCCTCGTTGTTGAGGATATAGTCTGGTACATATCCACCGACACCTGTGATTACAGCATTGATTTTACCCATTACTCAGCTGCTTCCTTAACGATTGCAACCTTACCACGATAGTAACCGCAAGTAGGACAAACTGTGTGGTATACGTAGTATGCGCCACAGTTAGGGCAAACTGCCAATGTAGGAGCTACTGCCTTATCATGAGTTCTTCTCTTAAGTGTACGTGTCTTTGACTGTCTTCTTTTAGGATGTGCCATAATTTTTTAATGTTTTAAATTTTAATTTTTTACTTTTTCAATTTCAAGAGAGCTGCCCATCGTGGATCCACAGCTTCCTCCTCTTCCTCACCGCTTCGGGCGGCAGTATGCTGCTGGAGCATTTCTATCATAGCAGGGTTGCATTTTCCAGGTGCATGCACATGCTTGATGGGAATATTGAGATCTATGAATTCATAGATAAACCAAGCGACATCGAGTATTCCTTCGTTCTCGGCCACAGTCACCAGTTCATCGTCTTCTGAGTAGTCTTCTCCAAACTTTACGACGAGTCTGTCATCGGTGGCTATGTCTTGATCCATATCGTCGAGACAGAGGTCGCAAGGGATGTGCACCACTCCCTCTGTGTGAAAGTTGAGCTCGAAGAAATCATCCGTCCTGTTGATGGACAGACTCGTCTCTAGCTCGCCTCTCTGTACGTCAGGAGCATCGATTGCCTTAAAATATTCATCATCCAGCCTATACTCCAAGTGTGTTACTCCCTGAGGCAAGGCTTTCAAATCTATCTTAAAACACTCCATGTTACACATATTTATAATATACCCTATAGTTTCGGGCTGCAAAGTTACGAATATTTTTTGAGATAAAATAATTTTTTATGTAAAAATCACTAAAATCACTCATTATTAACCGATTATTCTTTCTTTATCTCGATTCTAAAGGTGGTTCCCTTGCCTATTTCGCTGTTTTTTACCCAAATCTTACCGTGATGGTACTCCTCTACGATTCGCTTGGCTAGCGACAGACCGAGGCCCCAGCCGCGTTTCTTGGTGGTGAAACCGGGACGAAATACATTCTTCAGGTCTTTCTTCTTGATTCCCTTGCCAGTATCGGCTACTTCCACGATGGCCTTGTCTGGTGTCTCGCTCACTCTCAGCGTGATTCTGCCGCCGTCGGTTCCCATCGCATCCACCGCATTTTTGGATAGGTTCTCTATGACCCACTCAAAGAGCGAAGCGTTGATCTTGACGATGATGTCATGGTCGGGGAATTGCTTGATCATCTGTACGTTCCTGGAGGTGCGCCGGTCCATGTAGTCGATGACATGGTCCATCACTTCGTTGAGACTGGCTGGTATAGGCTCGGGCAAGGATCCTATCTTGGAAAAGCGGTCGGCTATCAACTGTAGGCGTTTCACATCCTTGTCCATCTCGGGTATCAGGTCGTCCTGGGGATAGGTCTCCTTGAGTATTTCTATCCATGCCATCAGACTGGAGATAGGGGTACCGAGCTGGTGGGCTGTTTCCTTCGACAGTCCTACCCACACCTTGTTTTGCTCCGCCTTTTTGGAAGTAAGGAGTGCGAAGATGGCGATGACCACAAAGATGAGCACTACCCCTAGTTGGATAAAAGGATAGGCAGTGAGCCTTCTTATCATGAGCGACTCATCATAGCACACCTGGATGTGATCATGCGTAGAATCGTTCAATATGATCTTGATGTTTTTTCCTTGTGCCAGCAAGCGCTGTCCCAGGAGAGACGCCTGGCGTAAACTATCCTCATAGTCCACCCCTTCCACCTTCACATTTCTGAAAGTCTGCGCCTTGCCATGCGCATCCATCACGATAACAGGAATGCTGTTGTTCTCATTGATGACTTTGAGCACCAGATTGAGGTCGGTATTTTCGTCAGCATTGCTCAGCGACCGCATGGCTTCCGCCCAAACCTCCATCCTATGTTTTTCCTCCTCCGCCAAGTCGCGCACGAGGAAATGGGATACGACAAGCGAGGCGACGGCGATTAATACAGCAGCCACCACCAGAAAAATCTTAACCTGTCTTATCCTATCTGTCCAAATCATAATATAATGTGAGTGAAGAGTGAAGAACGAAGAGTGAAGA
>CAVKLF010000135.1:0-4064 GCA_963657075.1 bacterium
GAGACCGTGCCCTACTGCGACAACACCCATTACGAAGGCCACTGGCAGCAGACGCTCTACATCATGTTCGCCCTGCTCACGAGTTACAAGATCCTCGTGGAGCAGCGCACGGCGAAGGGCAGGATCGACATCACCCTGGAGACGAAGACCACCATCTACGTGATGGAACTGAAAATCAACAAGAGCGTGGATGAAGCCCTCGCCCAGATAGAGGCAAAGCGCTACGCTGACGCCTTCAAGCTGAAGGGTAAGCCGATAGTAAAAGTGGGTATGAACTTCTCATTGAAGGATGGGGTGAACACATTGGAATGGAAGATAGTTGACGTGACAGAATAAGAAGACATCTGAGTTTTTTGTCTCCTTTTGTCTCTGTTGTCGTAAATACAAAAATGCACCAAGTTGTTGTTTTTTCATCACTTCACCATCCAAAAAGCAGGAATACACCCTCGATTTGTTAATGTTTCAAAAAAAAACGGTTTTATGTAGTGCTTTTGTAATAAATCCAAAAGTTTTAGTACTTTTGTAGTCAAATTCGATATAAATACCGATTAAACTAGACAGAGATGATGAAAAAGCAAAGAATAAGCATATTGCTTCTTTGCGCGACACTGGCACCTTCTACGACACTAGCACAAGATGGGCGGCTGAAAACCAACCTCGCGTACTGGGCCACAACAACACCCAATATCGCCGCAGAACTTCGCCTCTCGCAAAGATGGTCGGCAGACCTATCTGTGGGTTGGAACCCGTTTTCGTTCAACGGAAACAGGAAAATCAAGCATGTCGCCATACAGCCCGAACTGAGATACTGGTTCAGCTGTCCTTTCAAAGGGCATTTCTTAGGAGTCAACTTACTCTACTCGCACTACAATGCAGGTGGTATCCACTTCCCCTTCGGCATTTTTTCGGAACTCAAAGACCGCAGATTTCAGGGCGACCTAGGGGCTGCTGGATTGGTATATGGCTACGACTGGAGCCTCGGCAAGAGCAACCGATGGAGCCTGGAGACGGCTATCGGACTGGGCTACGGCATCACCCGATACACCAAGTACCGCTGCTACGGCAGATGCGCCAGCGCCGTGGAGAAGAAAACCAAGGGTATGTTTATGCCTACCAAGGTGGCCATCTCGCTGGTTTACAACATCGGTAAGACCGACCGTATGCAGAACTGCAGCAAGAAGGTGTACGACAACCTCGTACCTGTCGATACCATCAAACCTATCGAGAAGACGGAGGCGGCTGCACCCAAGCCGGCACCTATCGCTCCCGAGCCTAGCAAGACGGAACAGCTGGTGCAGAAATATCCTGTATTGCAGCACATCTCTCAATATCGTGCTTACGACAAGACGCAGGCATTGAGCCGAGACAAGAATGCGCTCTACATCCACTTCCCGATGAGTCAATCGGACGTGGTAACAGATTATCGCAGCAACGACGCTACGCTCCGACAGATTGTGCACATAGCGCAAGAGATCTTGTCGGACTCTGCATCCGAGGTAAAGAAGATCCTGATAGTGGGTCTTGCCTCTATCGACGGTCCGCAGAAGCAGAACGAGGAATTGGCTGGCAAGCGAGCTGAGTCGCTGAAGCAATACATCCAGCAGGCCACTTCGCTATCCGATGACATCTTCGAATGTGTGAACGGTGGCGAGGCATGGGCAGAGCTACGGGCGCAAATCGCCGACAGCGATGCCGAATGCAAGGAAGAGATGCTCACCATCATCGACAACGAGCAGAATGCCGACCGCAGGGAGCTGAAACTCAGACAGCTAGACAACGGCAAGGCGTACGCTTACCTGAAGGAGCACGTGCTGAACAACCAGCGCAACTCTGGCTTCCTCCGCATCTATTATGATAACAAAAAGAAATAAACCGAATAAATTTTAAACTAAAACTTACGATTATGAAGAAATTAAAATTCTATAGCTTCGCAAGTGCCCTTTTGTTGGCCAGCGCCGCTGGCATGAGCTCTTGCTCTTCAGACGTCGAGGCTACAGGGGGAGGTACAGATGGTGCAAGAGATGTGGTAAAGACACAGTTTGCCATTAATCTGCCTTATGGTACTGGCGATACTTCTACAAGCACGAAAGGCTCTCGTATGAGCGATACAAATACACAGCAGAATAAAAACTTCCGTGGCATTCAGGACTTGGCACTGCTCTGCTTCGAAGGAACACCGGGAACAAAAACAGACGATGCACACGACTACACCTCCGCCACCAAGGTAATCTACCTGAATAGTGGTGACAATGCATACTCCAAGGACCAGTACCGCGCCCTATACCGTGATATCGAGATACCTACGGGTACTACCAATTTCATCATGAACGGTCGTGCAAATAGATCTTCCACTAGCAAAGAAGAGTCCGCTACAGACAAATTTAAGGAAGGTTGCATTACTCCTTCAGATGACAAAGGCGCAATCAAAGATTTGAGCCAACTCAACTATAAGTTGAATGCAATCGCAGGAAGTGCTAATTTTGCTGATAACAATGATGCTAAAACAATCATCAATCAACTGAATGCGGTGGCTGCATCTACTGTTGATTATACTGTAGAGGAGACAGAATCTTCAGAAAAGAAAATAACTGTCAACTGGAAGGATGCAGGCAATTCTGATGTAACATGGCCTTCTGCTATTACAACTCAACAGCGCCAGTTCTTGGCTACCCGTTACAAGCAGTTTATCGCCCTCACCGCTGGTTCCAAGGCATCGGTGGAATACACCTTACAGAACCTTCAGGAGGTGTTGATCGCTGAAGAAACGGCAAACGACACACAACAAACGGACGGAAGTGGCGAAAATCAACAAGCCTCTTCAGGTGCAACCACTGTTTCCACATCCAAGCTGATTCAGAAGAAAATCTACGACAACTGTGCTACTGCCCTGACGGCTATAAAGGATATGACTTTTCCCCGCGACCTCTACCTTCCTGACGGTGTGGCACAGGTAGCATGGAATAATACATCCAGCACATTCGCATACGTAGCAAGCAGCAATGTTAGCATCAGTAAAGGCAACAACATCGACTACACCAAGATTGCCTACCCAGCCGAGCTATCCTACACCATCAGTTCGCCAGCCATGGTGTCCGAGAAAGCATTTAATGATGTCAGAAACTTGCCAGATTACAGCACATGGATTAACTCTCCAACGGCTGATGGTACTTGGACTTCAGATTGGAGCAAGGGAGCAGTTACCACTCGCACACAATCTGTAGCCCTGCAGTTGCCTGTACAGTACAGCGTAGCTGTTCTCAAGACTACCGCAAAGTGTGCTTCAGCTACTTTAAAGGACAACAGAGCAGCTATCATGAAGCAGTATGACTCTAGTTCTGCAGAACCAGACCAAGATATTGAGGTGCCCAATACAGGCTACCCCTTGACAGCTATCCTCGTGGGTGGCCAGCCTAGTCAGGTAGAGTGGGATTTCTATGCTGGCACAAAAGAAAGCTTCGACTATACGGTCTACGACCACGACATGAACGGCACGGAATCAACTGGCGAGAAGACCATCGCTGTGAAATACAATAGCGACGGTTCTACCACCAGCACACCGAACTACACCCTGCTGCTCGACAACAAAGTTAGTGGTGAAAGTGCACAACAGAAAGACGTTTACGTGACTCTCGAACTAATCAACCAAGGCAAGAGTTTCTATGGTGTGAACGGTCTGATACCGCAAGGTTCAAGGTTCTACCTCGTAGGTACCCTCAGCATTAGCGGAAAGACAACCGATACTCTTACCAATGTTTTCATGCAGGACCACATCACCACTGCCAACTTCACCATCAGTGACTTGAAGAAAGCCTACAACTGCATCCCTGACCTCCGCACAGCAGGTCTGAGCGTTGGTCTCGCAGTAGACCTGACATGGCAGACAGGTATCACCTTCGACATAAATATCGGAGGAGAATAACCCCGCCAGGCGTTCCTGCGAACAACTCCCGCGAGGCGTTCCCCAACCCGTTAGGCGTTCCCCAACCCGTTAGGCGTTCCCCAACCCGTTAGGCGTTCCTGCGGATTTGTAATCCGCAGTCAAAAAAGGTTCGACCACTATTCCG
>CAVKLF010000136.1:0-3926 GCA_963657075.1 bacterium
GTGAAACAATCAGTTACAAGAATAGCCGGCTCGCGATGAGTCGGCTATTTTGCATTTTTTTAATCTTGCACTGCTATTTCTTCTTGCCACGTGCTTTCTTTGGATCTTCCACATCCTTGATGGAGAGTGGCTTTTCCTCCTCGCTGTCCTGCGATTCGGCTACATCACATGACAGGATCTCTCCTGTTTCTTCATCAACAACCAACGTTTCCCCAGCATCCCCATTGCCTTCATCCGCTTTGTTTTCCGTTGCCTTAGGTTTGCTGATACACTCTACGCTTTCTGCATCCACTTCAAGCACATAGTGCTTTATTCCCTCCTTATCCACATAACTGCGGTTGGAGACCTTTCCTTCCACGGCGATGGCTACTCCCTTGCACAGACCGTTCTTTCCTACAAAAGCCAGTCTGTTCCACAACACGACATTCACCCAAGTGGTATGCTGTCCCTTGTTGCCGTTAATGTCATAGCCTTCACTCACAGCCAAACGTAAGCGTGAAATGGCTGTATTCTTATCTATATAGCGGAACTCTGGATCTCTGCCCAATCGTCCCACGAGATTGACGTTGTTTATTCCCATAGCTCAATATCTTTATTCTGGTTCCTTGATGTTTCTCTTTGCCGTACTCAACTTTTCTGCCTCGTCAGCAACTATCTGCGTGACATGATGGGTGTTGCCCTCCTTGTCTTCAAATTTGTTGGAAGTCAGATGTCCTTTGATATACACCTTGTCTCCTGTATGCAAATATCGTTGGGCAACGTAGGCCAATTTATCCCACAGACTCACCTCAAACCATTCCGTTTGCGTCTCCTCCTTTCCCGTTCTGATGCTTACTCCGAGAGATATTCGGGCAACCATCGTTGCATTCGTATTGTAGATGACTGGTTCTGAACCAAGTCGTCCTACCAATGTCAAGTTGTTCATAATTCTCAATATTTTACTTGTTGTCTTTTCTTGCTTGTTTGATAATTGTCTCTTTGTCAGGCATGAGGGCTGTTCTTCCCAAGCATACCACTCCAACTACATGCACGCCATAGTTCCTCAGTTCGGCTATATGCGCCCTGATGGAGTTGCCGGTGGTACACACATCGTCCAATACGATGCAGTTCTGTTTGCCTACCACGTTCGCATCAATCACAATATTCGACGAGACCGATATTTGTGTTCTGTCCGCACTTTTGTGCTTGCTTTTCCTGCGTGCGATATAGGTCATGCCGTATAGTTCAGGCTCCAGTTCCTTGTATCTTGCCAACTGTTTCGCCAATGGACTGAAACGGACATAGTAGTTGTGCTCGTTGCTGCATGGCATAAATAAGACCGTCAACTTACCCCTCAGTCCCAGTCTGGCTATTGCCGTCAGGAAATAGGGTGTCGCATCCTTCCGTCCTTCCTTGAACTCATTGACCAGCCAGGACAGTTCTTGCTGGTCAATGGTTCCATAGTTCCTGATGCGCATGGGTAGATAGTAGTCGTAATAGACGAATGGGATAATGTTCCCCAATCCGTCATCAAACGGCACGGGAGTGAGAGGCTTGTCATCCATGAATTTCTCCATGGCTGCACAAGCGTAGAACATCAATGCCTTTTTCTCTCCTGCGAGCAAGGCGTTGCGATAGCCCCATTCTCTTTCCTCTTCACTGTCCCCATGTTGCCCGATGATCATGTAGGCATACTTCGCCTTTTCCTTCCATCGTTTTCCCCACCAATAGAGAACCCGAGCGACAATGTATGCCAGAATTGCAATGATGATGAAGTAATTTACTTCTCCCATCTATCATTTGTCCGTCACGGTCATATCCTCATTAATATCTGTCCATGCTTCCACTTCCACACTCTCTACCTCTACATGATAGTCTTTACTGAGCGTGAGGTTGAACACGTACTTCTTGCCAGGCTCAAAAGCGACATTGGCTTTTGATGTAACAGTTTTGAATGCCACGCCGTCAATCGTGAGTGCAAAACTGAGCGGACCTTGTGATGCTGAAGTTGGAGTGAATACGAACCATTGCTCTGACAATGCGCCACTTGTTGGTATTGTTCCCTCCGTAATTGTTATCTTCTCAGAAGCCCCTGTTCTTGTAAACTTGTTGTCCAAAAGACTATACGAACCGTTTAATGTTAGTCCAGACCCGGAAATCGTACTACTGCCCAGCACTCCATCGCCCGCATAGTTGCCCTTGTTCACTTTTACCACCAACAACGAACGAATATGCTTCATATTCAATCCCGTTGTGGTATTGCTGTTCGATATGCCTTCCTTCACGTCATACAGATAGTCCGTAGCGTCATCCGATGACAATGTCACGGTCGTGCCGCTCATACTCTCGTTGTAAGGATAGAGCGCATACACCTTTGCTTCTTTCGCGATTAATGTCACTTTTGTTCCGAGCGACCACTTTCCGCTGGTGTTGGTCAGCTTGATGTTTTCATAGGCAGTTCCGTTGTAGTTGCCCTTCGTCGTTGCGTCTACCACCCAGATGCCGATAGCGTCCCCATTGGCAAAAGATGTCTTCTCCGTTGCTGTCCGTGTCAGGGCATACCCTTCTTTGTCCACTCCGGAAATCTGTAGATAACTGGCAGTGCTGGCTGTCCCATGTTCGCAATCACAAAAATTCAACTCGCTCTTTGAGCATGATGCCAATGCCGCCAATACTGCGCCTGTGGCAAGAAATGTGCAGATGTTCTTCATTCTTTCCATTTGTTAGTCGTTACTATTCAAGATTTTCTCACACGATTGTCCTTGCGTTTGTGATTCTTCACGCAATTCCGTCGCAAATATAAGGCGACTTGCCGCTAATCGCAAAATCTTCACACTGACATGTCAGTGTTTTTGTACCTTTCCCTTCTTCATGGCCCTTATCACAGCCTCGATTCGTTCAATTCTTTCGTCCATCAGGGTGTTCTTGACCTCATAGTTGGCTGTGGTCAAATCGCTTCTGTTGACGAACGCCTCCTTTCCATACGCCAACAGCAATCGGCACCGATAGATGGGTGCTTGCCAATAGTTGCCGATATACTCGTGATTGGACAGGGCGGTCATCATCGCACAGAACAGTCTCAAGTTGCGCACCTGCAATCCCGTCGCTTCACAACGGAAGAATGCCGCCAATACCTCTGCCGTAACCTCTTTCGGTTGGGCGAAGATGCCAATTTCATTCGCCACGCTTGCCAACATCTCCAGCTCCTCTTGGGTGAGCGTTGACTTGAACGATGTAACCTTCTTTCCCGAAGTCACGCCTTTGCGCATACTTGGCATAGGCTCGCTGCACAGGATGCCCTCTGCCTTGCCTTTCTCTTCGAAATACTCTTCCAGCACTTCGTACAGGTCGGCTCGCTTGCTTGCCAGATTTTCCACGAGACTGAGAACATCTGCTTGGTTCCAGTCCTTCATCCACTTCTCCTTGCCATCTGCTTCGATGGCTACAAAATTCATTTCCTTTTTCATATTGTAATCGCTTAATGTTTTTTTATTCAACCACTTGCGACTACTCATATGTCATTCTCTACACAATGTCAGCCGCAAGTTCTTTTCTTGCGACAGACTTAGTGTATTATCACCTGCTTTCAGCTATTGGTGTCTTGTTATTGCGAAAATTAGTCTCATTACCATTTACTTCTTGTCCGACAATCTTGATTGTCTAGATGTCTACGGGCCAAGTCTTCTCTCATCAATACAATGCTACAAAAGAATGCACTACAAAATCTAAAGAACGTACATTCCTCCTTCTTTGTATCTCATTCAATATTCTTTAACAATATTCGGATACCCAACAAAAAATCCAAGAAGCCTACACATCGGTTGATATGTATGCCTCTTGGATTTTATTTTATTCTGCGATAGAATGGTCAACGATGGAATCCTCGATGTTCCTCTTCCTGCTCTTTCTCTTGGAACTCCGGCATCTTGGCGGCTACCTCCTTCACT
>CAVKLF010000137.1:0-3875 GCA_963657075.1 bacterium
CTAGGACAGGCAGACTATCCAACAGAGACAGGCAAGCTAACATAGGCTGATAGACTTCTCTACATCCTCTCGGCTTATACTGCAAGCCGAGAGCTTTTTCTCATTTTGACCGCACACCGCACTAGGCACACTATAACACACTGTGTTTCAGATAATTTACACTTGTGAGGTGTTGCTTTCAGACCTCACTTAGACCTCACTTAGACCTCACCAAGCCCCCCTACACCGCACTGCCTTTATTTTCTTACCATCGAGGTTGTGATTTGTGCGGTCTCCGTGTGGTCTCTGTGCGGTGTGACGGCTACACCGCACTACTATAATGCATTTATAATCAGCAGACTACAGCGTTTTAGTGCGGTGTGCGGTCTTTTCCCACAAACTCTTGCAGATGAGCCCAATTGGGGCACCAGCAAAAGTGCGTGGATGAATCATTGACAAATGTCCGTATTGGGAGATTGTCCCGACACTTCTGATACAACGTCCCCGACGTTGTGTTTGTTGCCTCGCCACGGCAGTTTTTTGCCCCAGCAAGAGCAAAAAACTGTCCTCGAATGGGCAATGTTACGCCTACACGAGGCAAAAATCGTTACTACCAACAAAGAGAATAGTCGCCTTGTGGCTTAAACTTACAAGTATCTAGGATTAATCCACACACTTTTGCAGGTGAGCCCAATTTCTCAACCAAAAGAAAAAGGACAAGACAGCAATATTTCCCACATTATTTAGACGGATTCCAAGGAGATTCTGTCTTTCGAAAACTATCTTCGGCAAACCCGTTTTGCTAACAAAGTTTTCTCGTTATATTAGCATTTTATATATACAATAAGGTGTAATTCGATTTTAAGAAACTCTATATACGATAGCGGTTTTAATTTCGAGTTTTCATGAAAATAATTGCATTTTTTCTTGGAACTTATGGAAATAATGCGTATCTTTGCATCAGAAATAAGAAACAAAGTCAAACAACATTAAAATATAAAGATTATGAAGAAGTTTTATCATACACTCGCCATCGCTGCCATCGCTGCCGTTTCAATGTTCTCTGCACAGTCAGCAACAGCACAGACCGCAAGCAGCACTTCAAGCGCACCCACCTACATTGACGCTGAGGATGATGAGCCAGAGCTCGGTTCTTCCCTCGACGATGACCTCTACGACGCAATCATGCAGTTCTGCAGAATGACCTTCCAGGCACATCTCGAGCATCTCAAGGCCAACAACACATTGGTTACAAAGGCTCAGGCACTGGATCTCATAGCACAAGGAAACAAGTATGGTTTCACCGCCTTGTATGTGCTGTCTTACCTCACCAACATCGCTCCATACTAATGGACCGATACCCCAAGACTTCTCTAGAAGAATAAAACATACCCATCCAATTGCCTGCCACGAGGTACATGATACCCCATGGCAGGCAATTGTTGTTATTTCTCGGAAATGCCTTAAGTAATAGTGAAGACTCATCCGTATTATAATATAAGAGGAGAGGCATTCGCCCAAAAGGAGACGCACTCTATCCAAAGAAAAAGAACTACAAAGGCAAAAACATGAACAACAGATTTCCATCCCTGCTCTTTTCGAGCATTCTCATGCTTTCCCCCTTGTCAGTCCATGCCCAATATCACTCACAAGTATGGAACCCTGACAATGGGAATGGCACTTATACCAACCCCGTGCTCTATGCCGACTATAGCGACCCCGACGTGGTGGCCGTAGGCGATGACTATTACCTCACGGCAAGTTCATTCAACTGTATCCCAGGTCTGCCCATCCTTCATAGCAAGGACTTGGTAAACTGGCAGATCATCGGGCATGCCCTGCAAGAGCAAGAGCCCAAGTATCTCTTCGACCAGCCTCAGCATGGCAAAGGCGTATGGGCTCCTGCCATCCGGTATCACAAGGGAGAGTTCTATATCTACTGGGGCGACCCCGACCATGGGGTATTCATGGTGAAGACGAAAGACCCATGCGGAGAATGGGAGAAGCCCGTATGTGTGGGGCGGGCAAAGGCATGATAGACACCTGTCCGCTCTGGGACGAGGATGGCAGATGCTATCTGGTAAACGGGTGGGCTGGAAGCCGCGCTGGCTTCAACTCGGTATTGACGATAAGAGAGCTATCGGCCGACGGAACCAAGGCCATCGGCAAGCCTCGCATCGTATTCGATGGCGGGCAAGAGAACCATACCACCGAAGGCCCTAAGCTATATAAGCGTGACGGGTATTACTGGATCATGTGTCCAGCAGGCGGCGTGCAGCATGGTTGGCAACTTGCCATGCGAAGCAAGAACATCTACGGACCATACGAAACTAAGGTGGTCATGGCGCAAGGAAAGACGAAAGTGAACGGTCCCCACCAAGGAGCTTGGGTGCATACCCAGCAGGGCGAAGACTGGTTCTTGCATTTCAACGACAAGTATGCCTATGGCCGCGTTATCTTCCTCCAACCAGTTGACTGGAAGACGGGATGGCCTGTCATAGGCAACGACCAAGATGGCGACGGATGCGGTGAGCCTTACATCACTTACCGCATGCCTAAGTCCGCCTCGCATATCAAAATGAACCCACAAGAATCGGACGAGTTCAACAGTACGGAATTGGGACTGCAATGGCAATGGCACGCCAACTACAACCAACTTTGGGGAATGCCTACCAACGATGGATACCTACGTCTCTACACCGCCGACCTTTCTCATCCCGCCTCGGCTGCTACAGACGGTAAAGAAGCTCCATTCAAGAGCCTGTGGGAGGCAGGCAATCTGCTTCTGCAAAAGACTCCTGCAAGAGATTTCAAGGCGACCGCCAAGATTCGCTTTGCCTCGAAAGAGAACGACCAGTATGGCGGCATCATCATGATGGGCCTAAACTACCAAGCCCTCGTGGTTCGCCGCATGGGCAACGAGTTCTTGCTCCAGCAATTATATTGCAAGGACGCAGACAAAGGGGGCATGGAGACAGAGAAGACGCTAGCCACCCTCAAGCCCTCCGCCAAGGACACCATCCCCTACTCTCCAGCCATCTATCTCGACATCTACCTGCAGATGAAGGTGAAAGAGGGGAAATGCCAGTTTGCCTATAGTCTCGACGGAAAGCATTACCAGAACGCTGGCGATATCTTCATCATGCGACAAGGCAAGTGGATAGGAGCCAAGATGGGATTCGTGAGTGAGCGCAGGAACACCAAGGGCAACCGAGGATGGATTGACGCAGACTGGTTTAGGATATCCCGATATATGCACTAATCTACAACCCTTATATTCAAGAAGGTGGATGCCAGAGTTCTCTTCTATCAGAGATTCTGCATCCACCTTCTTTTTATGATTCGCAAATTTGGCTATTAACTAACTAACAAAAATCTGATATAAACCTATCATTACCTAAACTTATAAACCTAAATCATTATGAATCTAATGATAACTAACTAAAATCCAAGTTTCTTAGCCCTCAGCAGCGCCTCCATGTAATAGTAGTCGGCATAGATGATGCTGGCATCTATCTCGCTGCCAGCAGGGTGATGCCCTGTGCTGTGCATGAGGAAGGCCACATTCTTCTTGCCACTCTGATACTTGTCGGTGCTGAGTTGGGCCAGCGATTGCAAGGCAAACTGTCGGTAAGCCTCGCCTTTATCGCCGTCCACATATTGTTGTAGTTCTAGTAAAGCATCCGCCACCACACAGGCAGCGCTGGCATCCTTCGGTGCCTTCAAGCCGCGAGGATCATCCATATCCCAGAGAGGGATGAGGTCGTCGCTGGTTTCTTTCAATCGTTTGATATAGATGTCTGTCACTTTCTGGGCGAAATCGAGGAACACCTTGTTGCGGGTGTAGCGATACACCATCGTGTAGCCATAGATGGCCCAACTCTGTCCGCGTGCCC
>CAVKLF010000138.1:0-3873 GCA_963657075.1 bacterium
TTGCCATCGGAACGGTGGTAGACGATGCCATCGTGGTGGTAGAGGCTGTGCAGGCGAAATTCGATGCAGGCTATAAGTCGCCTTATCTGGCCACACGAGATGCCCTCCATGATGTAAGTATGGCGGTGGTTTCCTGTACCATGGTCTTCATGGCAGTGTTTATCCCAGTATCGTTCATGGGCGGAACATCGGGTATCTTCTACACCCAGTTTGGTATTACGATGGCCACATCAGTGGGACTGTCCATGATTTCAGCCCTCACACTCTGTCCTGCGCTCTGCGCCATGATGATGAAGCCCACAGAGGGGGCTACCGATGCCCACGGCAATCTCTTGACCGATGCCCACGGCAATCCGATAGACGGACACAAGAAAGGCTTCAACGCCCGCATCCGTGCGGCTTACAATACAGCCTTCGGTGCCCTGATGGGCAAGTATAAGCGAGGCGTGATGTTCTTCTTCCACCATCGCTGGCTCGCCTGGACAGGACTGGCTGCTGCCGTAGCCCTGCTCGTATTCCTCCTGACCACCACCAAGACTGGTTTCGTGCCTCAAGAAGACCAAGGCGTGATGATGATCAACGTGAGCACCTCGCCAGGCAACACGCTGACCGAGACCAACAAGACCATGGACAAGATAGGCGACATCCTTGCCAAGCAGGAAGAGGTGCAGCACTTCAGTACCGTGGCAGGATATGGTCTTCTCTCAGGCCAGGGCACTTCCTACGGAACCATCGTGGTGCGACTCAAGAGTTGGGAGGAACGCAAAGGCAAGGAGCACTCCATCGACAATGTGATGGCAAGGCTCAACGGCGAATTCAGCAAGCTGAAAGAGGCTCAGGTATTCGTATTCCAGCCAGCCATGATTCCGGGCTATGGTATGGGTAACTCCATCGAGATGAACATGCAAGACAAGACGGGCGGCGACAAAAAGGTATTCTATGGATACGTAATGAAATTCTTGGGCGAACTGAACAAGCGCCCCGAGATAGCCGTAGCATACACATCTTACGGCATGAACTTCCCGCAGATTTCGGTGGATGTAGACGCTGCCAAGTGTAAGCGTGCAGGCATTTCGCCTTCCACCATCCTCGATGCTCTGGGCAGCTACTGCGGTGGTTCGTACGTGAGCAACTATAATGAGTTTGGCAAGGTGTACCGTGTGATGATCGAGTCGTCGCCACAATATCGCCTCGACAAGCACTCGCTCGACAATATGTTCGTACGCAATGGTTCGGAGATGGCTCCGTTGAGCGAGTTTGTCACCCTGGAGGATGGCGTAGGTGCACAGGTATCCAACCGCTTCAATCTCTACAGTTCCATCCAGGTGAACGTAAACGTTGCCGACGGTTTCTCTACAGGTGAGGCTCAGAAGGCCATCGCCGAGGTAAAAGAGCAGACCCTGCCTTCTGGCTACGGCTATGAGTTTGGCGGTATGGCTCGTGAGGAGGGCAACAGCAGCGGTGGCAAGACGCTCTTCATCTATGGCATCTGCGTGGTGCTCATCTACATCATCATGGCTTGCCTCTACGAGAGCTTCCTCATTCCATGGGCAGTCATCCTGAGTGTACCGTTCGGACTGATGGGCAGCTTCCTCTTCGCCAAACTCTTCGGACTGGAGAACAACATCTACCTGCAGACGGGTATCATCATGCTCATCGGCTTGCTGGCCAAGACCGCCATCCTGATTACCGAGTATGCAGTAGAACGCCGACGTGCAGGCATGGGTATCATCTCTTCAGCATTCTCTGCGGCACAAGACCGCTTGCGTCCTATCTTGATGACGGTGCTCTGTATGGTGTTTGGTATGTTGCCTCTGATGTTCTCTACCGGTGCCGGCGCCAACGGTAATAGTTCGCTCGGCACGGGTGTGGTAGGCGGTCTGCTGGTAGGCTCGCTGGCCTTGGTATTCGTAGTGCCAGTATTCTATGTTGTATTCGAGTGGTTGCAGGAGAAAGTAAGAAAACCTCGCCATGAGGATGCCGACTACCAAGTGCAGCAAGAGCTTCTGAAAACCATAGAGGAAAAGAGCAAAGCCAGAAAAGAGTGAGAAAGATTGAAATATTAAAAGATGGAAATATTGAAATATTAAAAGATAGAAAAAAAATGCTGCATTTGTCAACGTACCCTATAAGGGCAAAAGCGTTAATTCTATCAACTCGAATAACTTAAAATAAAAGACAAGAATGAAGAAAATCATATATTCAGCCGTACTGCTCGCATCGTTGAGCAGTTGCGGAATATACACCAAATACCAGCCGGAGACGAAGGTTCCCGACAAGCTCTACGGCGACTCGGTGCTGGAGAAATCCATCTCCGAATATCAGGGCGACTCGCTGTCGATGCAAGATTCCACATCCCTGGGATTCATGGATTGGCACGACCTGTTTACCGACCCCTTGTTACAACAATATATAGACCGTGGACTAAACAAGAACACAGACTACCAGCAAGCGATGCTTAGATTGGAGGCAGCTGCAGCCACTCTCAAAGCGGCTAAGCTCGCCTTCCTCCCAAGCTTCGCCATCTCGCCACAGGCTGGGGTAAGCAGTTTCAACAACCAACAGGCCACGCAAACCTATTCCGTGCCACTGAACATGAGTTGGGAGATAGACATCTTTGGCAAGCTACGCAATGCTAAGGAGCAATCGAAGGCTCTCTATGCTAAAAGTAAGGATTACAAGCAAGCTGTTCGTACTCAATTAATAGCTAACATTTCGAATATTTATTACTCTCTCATCACTCTCGACCAACAACTTTCTCTGTCTGTGAAGACGGAGGAAGCTTGGCGAGAGACCTTACAGACGGCTCGCGCCCTGATGAAGGCAGGTCGGTATGACGAGGCTGGCGTATCACAAATGGAGGCTACCTTGCAAAGCGCGCATACCAGTGTGCTCGACTTGCAGAGCCAAATCGCCCAAACGGAAAACAGCATGGCCGTTATCCTTGGCGAGACACCCCGCCACTATGAGCGAAGCAAGAATCTTAACCTGCAAACAGACAAATTCTCGGTAGGTGTACCGCTGGAGTTGCTCTCTTGCCGTCCAGACGTGAGACAGGCTCAGCGCACGATAGAGTCAGCCTTCTATGGAGTAAATCTGGCTCGCTCCGCCTTCTATCCATCACTCACCTTGAGTGGCAGTGTAGGCTGGACCAATTCCTCGGGCATCGCTCTCGTAAACCCAGGCAGGCTTCTGGCTTCAGCCTTGGCCTCGCTGGTAGCCCCCGTATTAACACGCGGACAAAATGAGGCACAACTCAAGATAGCCAAGGTCCAGCAAGAAGAGGCCAAGCTCGCCTTTACCCAAACCCTGCTCAATGCAGGCAAGGAGGTGAACGACGCACTGACCGCCTACCAAACATCCGTAGAAAAGGAAGAAAGCCTTGCCTCGCAGGTGAAGTCGCTGGAAAAGGCACTGAAGAGCACAACGCTCCTCATGGATCACGGCACCAACACCTACCTGGAAGTGCTGACGGCTCGCCAGACATTGCTATCCGCACAACTCTCAGAAACGGCAAACAAACTTACAAAAACGCAAAATATTATCAATCTTTATCAAGCCTTGGGTGGAGGGCAAGAACAAGAAGTTCATGAAGCGCATTCTGTCCACAAGGATCATGAACAATAGATTGTCATCAGTGATTACATTTTTCGCATACCTATTGGTGTAATCATCTCCACGTTGAAGGGCTGCCTGTGAAGTGATTCACGGACAGCCCATTTCGTTTTTCTACTCATCATCACCACCCTGTATACGTCATTTTGTCGGCATTTTCTCTAAAAAACATCAATATCCAGCCAAAAACAAGCCATTTTGTCATAAATCATTACTCGGCACGCTATTCGCTCCCTACAACATCGAATAAAGTAAAAC
>CAVKLF010000139.1:0-3858 GCA_963657075.1 bacterium
TGGAAGCGGTGAGACACATGCGCAGCCTCTTCGACACCAGTCGCGACGAAGGATACGAGGAAGGGCGTGCGGATGGACTTGAAAAGGGACGTGCGGAAGGACATGAAAAGGGACTTGAAGAAGGGCGTGCGGAAGGACGTGCGGAAGGCGAATTAAACAAGGCCTTTTCTATCGCCCGCAACCTAAAGAGCCTCGGGCTTTCCATTGATCAAATTATGGCTACCACAGGTCTCTCGGAGGAGCAGTTGAAAGATTTGTAACATCTTATTATTACGCCCCCAGCTTTCTGATTCCGAAAGCTGGGGGCGTTTCCTTATATTAAAATCCTCCTTATCCTATAGAATCATTCACAACGCCCCATATCTTGCGCTGGGCAAGGAGCGTCCCTACGAACACATTACACACAATGTTTTTGTCGGCTCTGTCGCTTTCAGCGAAGATGACAATGTTTTCAGATAGAAGGCATAGATGAATTGTTTTCATCAAACAGGATCTGAGCAGAGAAATTAGACCATTTCCATCATGTCTTACTCAGCCTGAACACCGAAGTACTCATTGAGTTCTGCAATAGCAGCACCATCTTTATTCGCCAAGTCCTTCAACAACTTTCCTTTCTCCAATAACAGGATACGAGAAGAGATGTCGGCCACGAAGTTAAGGTTGTGGCTGGAGAGAATGACCGTAGTGCCCTGCTCCTTGCAAATGCGCTGAATCATGTGGGCGATGGCCATCTGCGAGGAAGGGTCGAGATAGTTGAAAGGCTCATCAAGGATAAGAACCTTCGGATTGACAATCATCGCCCCAATGATGCCCACCTTCTGCCGATTACCTTGCGAGAAGTCGCGGAGATATTTTTTAGTACCCATGATTTCATCATGCATAAAGCCCTCGAATGTAACTAAGCGTTGACACAAGGTCTCTTCGTCTATCTGATAAACATCGGCAATGAAAGCGAAGTATTCCTCGGGGGTAAGGAAGTCTATAAGGAAACGACCGTCAATATAACTTCCAGTATATTCCTTCCATGCCTCACTCTCATTGACTTTCTGCCCATTGCTCTCCACAAAACCATCATCTGCCTGGATGAGATCTAGAATAAGGCGGAGCAAGGTGGTTTTGCCCGCACCGTTGTTGCCTACCAAACCGATGAGCTCGCCCGATGCAATATTGAGGTCTGCAATGTCGAGCACGGTATTGCCATTATATGTTTTCTTGAGATTCTTTATCGTTATCATAACAATGTTAAATGTTAAGTATTAAAATCCTCGTTCTTCATTCTTCGTTCTTCACTCCATAAACTTCTCCATGCGCTTATACCTATTCTTGTAAAATATAGCTGCTATCTTGCCGATAAACCACTTATGAATGACTACGCTCAGCAATGCGAGCGAAATACAGGTGCACCCCCAGACCGTTTCACCAAAGAAATAATAGATGCCTACCACGATGCCTAGGGGAAGAAGGAAGGCGGCAGCATAGAGATTGATTTTCAAGTTGGCGCCCTGCATGCTAAACATCGAAGAGGAAAAAATCTCCAACCGTGAAGAGAAGAGACAGGTAGGCAAGTTGAAGAGATTGATGAAGACCGCCAAGCCAAAGCCTGCAGCCAACGTCATAACGCTCACCCCAACATCAAGAAACACGAATGGTACTACCAACAACATGGTTGCCAAACTTACGATGGCATAATAGTAATAACAGTTTCTCAACATCTCCTCCACCTTAACAGGTTTCGACAGCAAGCCCTGGAAGAAGTTTGCCTCCACACCAAAAGTCCATTGCGAAAGACAGACCGACGGCAAAAGTATTGCTCCCACTACATATAAGACAACCATCCCAGCCTTACCCCCCAAGTCATCAGAGGCTTCGGATGGCAGGAGCGCAAACATATAGGCATCAAAGAGGAAGATGCCTGTAATAACCAACACCATATTGCGAATGCGCTTAGCTCTCATCGTACCGATATACTGTAAGCTAAAGAGGCTGATGTGGTTGAAACCACGGAATCGGCTTACCTTACGCTTCTGCTCATTATAAATCTTCAGATGATAGAGATAAGCGGCAAGACCGGCTAATACGGCGAATGCCAAGACAAAGAGCCCTGCCCATACCATCCATACAGGGAACAAGCTCCCCACTATCATGTACCCTATCAATAGGGCGTACATGCCAATCCAGCCAAGCACTAAAGGCCACTTGAGCATCAGTTCCGTAGCCTTGCGATAACAAGTAATATAAATGCCATTGACATAGGAGAAGACTAGAAAGAGCAAGAAACTGACTACAGCCTGACCTGTCGTAGGCAAAAGGAAGATGAAGACTGGAAGCATCAGCACAGGGAGCACATAATTCCAAAAACTCACGAGATTGGTGAGCAGAAGGAATCGGTTCCAGATTTTCTCAGGCACTGGCCGAGATTTCACATAATCATCCATTGCCGTAATGTCACGTTTCATCACCACTTTCATGATGATGTCGAGAAAAATCATTGCAATGACTATCCCGGCGCCAATCGTTGCCGGCATATCCTCAGCATCCAGACTTCCCCCTTCCTGCGTAAAACTACGATAGAAACTCACTCCCATCACCACATAGAGGAAGAGGAGGTAGCTACCCACAATGGCATCACGTTTGTGGAAGGTGCGACGCTGCTGAAGCCACCATAACTTAAATAGTAATTTCAACATTCTTATCACTAATTATTGGTTTCTGGGCACAAAGATAAATAAAAATATCGGAAACAGCTTTTAATGTGATAGAAATAACCTAAAAATAACGTTATTCTAACATCAATGAAAAGAAAAGCAGCACCTTCTTCTCGAAGATGCTGCCCTTTTTAAACGAACTAACATTCATTTATCGTATCAACTATTCATAAAACACTATATAAACCTAATGCCTATTCGTCTGTTTTCACCAACTGGATATTGCCATCCTCATCATAGAAAAGAGGGGCTACTTTGGCACTGCGAAGCCATGTGGTATCGCTAGATGGAACACAGTCATGATGGAAGAGGTACCATTGTCCCTTGTACTCCACGATGCTGTGATGGGTAGTCCAACCTACCACAGGTTCCAAAATGACACCCTTGTAAGTAAAAGGTCCGTAGGGGTTATCGCCCACTGCATAGCAGAGGAGATGAGTATCACCCGTAGAGTAACTAAAATAATACTTACCATGATACTTGTGCATCCAACTAGCCTCAAAGAAGCGATGTGGGTCGTCTGCAGAAAGAACCTTTCCATCTTCATCCACGATAACGACAGCCTTGGGCATTTCGGCAAACTGCTGTACATCATCGGTCATCATCGCGACACGAGAAGGCAGTGGAGTTTCCTTGCCTTCGGGGAGATGTTCGTTCTTGAGAGCCTTATTGTCTTTGTACCACTGCAGTTGACCGCCCCAGATGCCACCGAAGTAACAATATATCTTGCCGTCATCGTCTTTGAACACGCAGGGATCAATACTGTACGACGCGCGGATGGGGTCGGCATTGGGCACAAAGGGGCCTTCGGGCTTATCCGCTACGGCTACACCGAGACGAAACACACCATTATAGTCCTTGGCGGAGAAAATGAGATAATACTTGCCATCTTTCTCCACCACATCATTGTCCCACATCTGTTTCTCAGCCCAAGGCACTTGGTCTACATCAAGAACTACTCCATGATCTGTCACTTCGCCCTCCATCACATCATCCATGGAGAGTACATGATAATCACGCATCTGGAAATGACCGCCATCATCATCGAAACACTCGCCACTATCCCAGTCATGGGATGGATAAACATACAAACGACCGTTAAACACATTGGCAGATGGGTCTGCCATATAATCCTTTGGGAATAAATATCTTG
>CAVKLF010000140.1:0-3758 GCA_963657075.1 bacterium
ATACCTTTCCATCGACACTCAGAGACAGAGTGCCAACTACCTCTTGGTGATACTTCACGGTCAAAGAATCTATTCGCTTCATGGTCTGTACGCTTTTTTCTTGTTGGCGTTCCGCTTGATCTGTTGTAGTTCCTCCATTGTAGAATATTTGGGCTCCGAGAAGATGTGTCTTATCTCGGAGGTGTATTCCAGAGCGATGGCAATGCCTATCAAGTTCTTGAGAGAGATTAGGCCTTTCTGTTCAAATCGGGTGATGTTGCTTACAGCCACACCCGACTTGTCGGCCACTTGCTCGCGCGTCAGATTCTTCTCGATCCTTCTCCGCCTGAAATCGTTTGCCATCTCCTTGGCAATCTCGTCGGGATTGTCATGGAGATAGTTGTCCAATATTGCTAATATATGGTTCGTTTCTTGCATAATCCGATAGATAATAACAAGATATTATCAGTTGCAAAGATAGGTAATTCTTTATATATCGCCAAATATGGGAATGAAGATTTAAATATCTTTAGTAAAGTACTTATGCCTGAAAGTATGCGGCGATGCCAACCAATGGGATGTTTTCCATCCAGCCTTGGTCGGCATATCCTTTCATGGAAATGCGAAGCCCCTTCAGGCCGGGATTGTCCTTGACGAATTGCGCCAGTGAGCGGGCGCGGACGTTTTCCTCGGCTTTCACTTCGATGGGAACGACACGACTTCTATCTTGGATGACAAAGTCTATTTCTGCAGGGGTCTTACTGTTGCTCCAATAGTAAGGCGTCTGGTTGAGGGCCTTGAGCTGTTGCATCACATACTGCTCGGTGAAGGCTCCCTTGAACTCCGTGAACACATTGTTGCCAATGAGCATCTGGTCGGCGGGGGCGTCCGTCATGCAGGCCAGAAGGCCGCAGTCGAGCAGGAAGAGCTTGAAGGCATCGAAATCCTCATAGAACTTGAGGGGCAACTGGGGCTCTCTGATGCGGTTCACCTTATATATAATACCAGCGTCCAAGAGCCATTGAATGGCGAGTTCGAAATCCTTGGCTCGACTGCCCTTTCGTATGGCTCCATAGACAAACTTCTTGTTCTCCTTGGCCAGTTGCGCAGGAAGCGAACTGAGAACCTGGCGAATCCTCGTTGACTCGCTCTCCGTGGTATGCTTGGAGATGTCGCGGCTATAGGCTTCGAGTATCTCTTTTTGGAGTATTCGTACTTGTTGTAGGTCAGCGTTTTCCACGAACTTGCCAACGACACCAGGCATGCCACCCACATAGTAATATTGTCGGAGCAATTCCACCATCTTGGGCATCATCATGTCGATGAGTGCCCAGTCCTTGGTATGCAGCATTTCTGTCCATCCCTCGTTGCCCGTCGCGTCGAGGAACTCCTCGTAGTCCATGGGGTACATGGATAGCATATCTACCTTTCCCACAGGGAAGGACTCTCCCTTTCCTAAGGTGACTCCAAGTAAGGAACCTGCCACCATGACATGATATTCGGGTGCTTTCTCGCAGAAATATTTCAAGCTGTGCAGTCCTCGGGGTATCTCTTGTATCTCGTCCAGAATGATGAGAGTGTCGCCAGGGGTAACTTTTGTGCGCGTGATGGCTTGCAAGGTCATTAATATCCGGTCGATGTTGTAGTCGAGTTCGAAGAGTTGCTTCATCTTTGGCTCGTCATCGCAGTTGACGTATGCCACTTTCGCATATTCCCGTTCGCCGAAGTGGCGCATGATCCAAGTCTTGCCCACCTGTCTTGCTCCAAGCAGCATCAGTGGCTTCCTGTCCTTGCTTTCTTTCCATTGCAGGAGTTGCTTGTATATCTTTCTTTTCATAAATGCCTCGTTTTAAATTGTTTCCGCTGCAAAGATACACTTTTTCGATGATAAAAACAAGGATTTACTACACTTTTTCGATGATAAAAACTTTGGAATACCACACTTTTTCGATGATAATAGCGATAAATATGCAAATAATACTGTTGGTGATGCATGGCTATTCAGCCCAGAAATTGATTCGCTTGATTCGCTTGATGGCTTTCTCGCTGAGTTCTTCATGTAAGGCATATTCCATGATCTCGGGAGAATGGAGGTCGGTTCCGACATAGTCGTATAATTTGTTTTTCAGGAGAAAAGTGGCGTTGGCTTTTGCCTGCTTTCCATGGACTCCGAACAGGGAGAAGAGGTTGAGCTGGAACTCAATGCCTTTCTCTTTCAGCGTGCGATAGTCCCAGAGGTTCATGTATTGATAACATTCCGGGTGGGCGAGTATGGGTGACATACCTTTCGTCTGGATGCTTTCGAGCATTTCATAGAAATGGTCGGGAGGGCTTTCGTGGTCTGTCTCAACGAGCAAATGGTTGCCGTAATTGCCCCAAGGCAGGAGGTCGCCAGTTCGGAGACGTTCCATGAATGAGTTGTCGAGCATGTACTCTGCGGAGAGGCAAAGTGTTATCTTGCCCCTGTAGGCTCCTTTGAGTTTCTCGAAGTTAGCGCGAAGGTCATCGGTGGTGTAGGGGAGACAACTCATGACGTGAGGGGTTAGCCATACTTTTTCGATGCCCAGAAGTTCGTAGCCTGCGAGAATGTCGAGCGATTCGCGCCTTGTCTTTACACCGTTATCGACATTCGGTAGAATGTGGCAATGACAGTCGGTTAATCCTTGGAGGAGTCCGCTTTCGGCTAATGTTTGTTTTGTGTTGAAAGGCCACATAGGATGGTTTTGTAGGTTAATTGTTGTTTTCTGTTTCCTCTATGAATGCTGACGGCACATAGGCAGTGACTGCCGTGAGCAGTCCGTCTATCACCACACCTACCCGCTGCTGGCCCTTGAAGCGAGCCACTCTTCCCACCACTCCCGAGAAGGGACCTTTTACAACTCTCACCCATGCCCCTTTCTCAAACTTATGGATGGCCTCCGTATAGAATAAGGTGCCCTGTTCCTCCGACTCGCAGATTTTCATCAGGGAGTCCATTTGCCTTTGGGGAATGGTGATGATTTCTCTTCTCCGTCTGCCGGAATCGTGGAAATAGCGGCAATAATAACGGAGAAAGGGAATGAGAGGGTTGCGCTGGACGAGAGGCGTGAGTTGTTCCTCTGTGCCATAGGCGAAAAACAAATTAGGCAAGCGGCTCTCCGTGACGGATTTCCGCTTGCCTCGTATTTCTTTCACCTTGGTGACGGTGGGGTAGAATGTCTTGACATTCTTTGTTCTGAGATAATCGCATGCCTTCTTCTCTTGTCCATAGATAGTCTTCAATACAAACCACTGGGCATTTCGGGGTGACACCCCCGTGTCTGAGTTCGTGCGGTTTATGCCGTCTTGAACTTTGGGGAGGGCGTTGGGGGTAAGTCCAACGCTGGGCGGTCTTTGTGAGTTAATTTCATCAAATTCCATATACATATATATATTATATCGGCTTGCCTTCGCCCCCAGCCATTCATAGCAGAAGTGGCTTGGCGGCAATGCAAAAGAAAAGCGTGAACTGTCCTGTTGTCCATTCCACGTATCGAGGCTCTAGCAATTGCCTATCACAGTTGAACAGACAACGTTAGAGCCCACGCCGATATGATATCGAATCCATAGAAAAACAATGCTAATACCCCCATACTGTATTCATCAGAATACAATAAGGGCTTGCATGGATTCTATGGGTTGATGAAATCACACCCTGGACATCTACCGTTGCTACGCTCAAGACTGTGAAATTTGAATTTGCTAGATTCGATACGTCTCAAACACAGCGTCAAGTAAACGCCTTGTCTATGTCTGCCTCT
>CAVKLF010000141.1:0-3736 GCA_963657075.1 bacterium
ACTTGGGAGAAGGGTCTTACCTACGCTTATCGTGACCGTCGTAACAAGAAGCGCACTTTCCGTGCGTTGTGGATTCAGCGTATCAACGCTGCCGCTCGTCTCGAAGGTTTGAGCTACAGTCAGTTGATGGGTGCTCTTCACAAGGCAGGTATCGAGATCAACCGTAAGGTGCTCGCTGACCTCGCTGTTAACAGCCCTGAGGCTTTCAAGGCTATCGTTGCAAAGGTGAAGTAAATCCAGTGCTAGCTTTTCCTCGGAGTTAGTGATAACTCTGGTAGAATCTAGCCTCTAGATTGCAAAAAACTGAAGATTGCATGGACACAGGATATCATTCCGTCTATGCAATCTTTTTTTGTGCCTTGTCGTCTCCTCTGGCTTAGGTCATTTCCTCTACGTAGAGAAGGGGATAAGAAAAGTGGGTAGCGCTTCTCGAATACGAGCACTACCCACACTTTGTTTGTGTATGTTTGGATTTGTAAGTAGATATTACTTGGTCAACTCGATACCTGCCTCAAACTTGGTTATCTTCTGCTTGAGGGTAGTAAACTGGCTAGCCAAGCCCTTGATCATATAGAAGCTAGCAAGGTCTTCCTCGTCCATGTCGTCTGTAGATACTTGGTCGAGCATAGCTATCAGGCTGGTGATGACGCTGTCTACGTATTCCTTGTTTACATAGAAGTAAGGCTTTGTTTTAGTAGCATCCCAGCGGATGTTTACAGGCACTGTACCATATTGCTGAAGAGCAGCCTTGATCTGTGCCTTCTCTTCTGCATCCTGTATGTTCTCTGTAGCCTTGTCTGCATCTACCGTTACATAGATGAGGTTTTCGCTTTTCACCGTATACGTAGCATATCCTGTGGCAGTTTTCCATTTAGAATCAGAGCCATCGTCAGAAAGGTTAGCATATACAGCGTTAATCTTGCCGTCCTTGGTAAATTCTACGCTCTTCAATACCTGTGGCAGGTAGTAGTTGCCCAGGCTGCCCATCAGAGGGAAGAGCTGTTTGTTGAGGTCCATTTCTGTTGCCTCGCCAGAGCCAGTGAGGTCGATAGAGAGGCTTGTGCCCTCTGGTACTTGCCAGTTGAGCTTTACCGAACCGTCGTAGAGTCCTTCATCCTCTGTAGACTCCTCTACATTCCATGTTCCTACAAGGGCATCATTGGTTGGTGTCTTGTCATCGTCATCACTACTACAAGCTGTGAATGCACCGAGTGTGCATATCAGAGCCATCAAATAAAAAAACTTCTTCATTTTCTTCTCTTTTTTTGTTAATATAAGATTCGTTTCCGATTTATTTCAACTGATAGGTTACACCGATGGTGCCATAGATGGGGTACATGGTCTGCTCGATGGTGTCGAAGCCTTTCTGGAAGATGCCCGTCAGGCCCCACGATACTTCTGCCTTTACTCCCCAACGCTTGGTGATAAACCAGTCTACACCGAGGTCTAGGCCCAACTGCCAGTTGCGCATGTCCGATGAGAAGTCGTATTCTCCACGCTCCCCCTCGTCGTGTCCCAGCATCACCTTCTGCCCCGTAGGGTCTCCTTGGGCGTGTCCTTCCTCCTGTCGTCGCAGGTAGCCATCGTATGCCCAGCCCTCAAAGGTCTTGGCGGTCGCGTAGCTCACGTATGGTCCAAGCTTCAGCCTTGCATGGTGGCTTACGTCGTAGGTGGCTTGTATCGGTACTGTGAGCAGGCTCATGTCTACCTGGGTCACCACGTTGCCGGTGAAGACACCCTCCAGTTCCTCGCCGCCGCGTACTATCTTCATGTGATAGCCTTTCACGCCTGCGTCTGTCTTCATCCCCTTGTTCTCAAAGCGGATGCCTCCGGTGTATCCCCATCTGCCTGCGATAGGGTGGTATGCCTCTATGCCGAGGGCGAAGTTGGGGCGCAGAGTATAGCTGTGCAGCGTCCGGATACTGGCAGGCATGCCTATGGGCATGGTGCCGCCGATGTTGTAGCCTACGTGTACGTGGTATGAGTAGTTGTGCAGGAAGGTGTTCCAGGCACTCCAGTTCTTGTTGTTGTCGCCTTCGGCTGATGCGGATAGTATTCCCATCGTCAGGAGGGCTGTTGTCATGATCTTCTTCATATTGCTTATTCCTCCTTTTTCTCACAGGTTATCTTGCATTGGTCTATCCACAGTGTGCTGCCCACGGCTCCCATAAATTCTGCGCCGTTGGTGCTGGATGAGCCTACGATGGTGATGCTGTAGCCGCCCTTCTTGAGCTTTAGCTCGTCTACGTCCTTGCGATAGATGAAGTTGAGCGTCTTGTGTGTCCACTCGGGGGTGTTGCTGATGTTGTCCAGGCGAGCCAGGGCCACTACCTGTTCGCTGGTCTGTACGTTGTCGCCATAGAGTACCACGGCGTTTCCTTGGCTGTCGTGGTTGTCGTAGAGCACGGCGTAGATGGTGCCATAGTCTTCTTGCTGGAGTATGTTCATGTTCTTGTCGGTGAAGTTTTCGCCTCGCTGGTATTTATACCAGAATGAGAACTCCATCGGTTTGGTGTCGAAACTGAACGCATGACCGAACTTGGTGGCAGACATGGCATCCTGCAAGGCATTGCTGGGGTCAAACTGCCCGATAAAGAGGTTGCCGGCAGCGATTGGTTTCTTTACCATGTCGGCGAGGGCGCTGGTGCGACTGGTGGTGAGCTTTACCCCCTTGCCGTTCTCTCCGTTGTCGAATGGCGCGGTGGGATAGTTTTCTGCCGCAGTAGAACTGTTGCTTATCTTGAAGCCCGGGTTGCCTGTAGCCCAGATGGCCTCGTTGGTGGTGCTGCCGTCGTCGTTCTGCCAGGGTTCCAGCCAGTTGTAGTATCCCTTGTCCAGGTAGGCGTTCTCGAAGTTGAAGGTATGTTCCTGTCCGAAGGATATCATCTTCTTGATGCTTACGGTGTAGGTGCGGGTCCACTGTCCGTCTTCAGAGGTTACGGTATATTTCACCGACTTATTGCCCGAGAAGTCGTGTACGCTTCCGTTTTCGGGCGAGATGGTGGCACCTGGAGTCAGTTTGAAGAGTGGGGCTATCTGCGTGAGGTCGGCGATGCCGCTCATGGTAAACTCTATTTTGTTTTGGTCTGATTGCACTTCCTGGATGGTGTCAGAATCGAAGAGAAACCAGTCGTTGAGCTTGTCGCCGGCGTGTATGTAGGCTTGCTCGATGTCGCATTCAGCATTGAGTGGTTCGTCCTTAAAGCAGGATGTAAGTATCATCGTGCAGCCTATCACAAGGGCGACTGCTGCCAGTTTGTAGTATTTCATATATCCATTATTCCTTGTCGTGTACAACTGAGTTCTGATTTACCGTTAGTGAGTGCAAAGTTACAATAAAAACTGATACTGAGCAAATATTTTTCTCAAAAAAGAAAGAAATACCCCCCTTTGTACCAAATCTCGTGATGTTGGTTAAAATGATGGGCTTATGCAGCTATTTTGGTACGTGGCGACGCGGCAGGAGAGATGTGGCGATGTGGCTAATGAGATGTCGAGGACGTGAGGAGTGATATGTCGAGGAGGTGGCTGGCGATATGTGGCGACGTATGGGAGGAAATGTCGGGAAGTAGAAAAGGTAAAAAGGTAAAAAGGTAAAAAGGTCACATGGTCACATGTGACCTTTTTACCTTTTTACCTTTTTACCTTTTTACCCTAAATTCCGCAACACTATAATTTAATATTTTTTATAAGCACCTGGACAACAAAAAGTTGTCCAGGATTTTGCCATGTCAGA
>CAVKLF010000142.1:0-3672 GCA_963657075.1 bacterium
CATTGGTAACATAGCCTACGTGGTTCTCCTCTGGGAAGTAACCCTTCCAGATGTTGTTGAACATCTGCTGGCTTACCCAACCATGCAACTTACTCACACCGTTAACCTCCTGGCAAGTGTTGCAAGCGAAGGTGGAGAGACAGAAACGCTCGTTATGGTCGTCTGCGTTCTCACGACCCATGCCGATGAACTCATCCCAAGAGATGCCAAGACGCTGCGGATAGCCACCCATGTACTTGCCGAAGAGAGCCTCGTCGAAGTAGTCATGACCAGCTGGCACTGGAGTATGTACTGTATAAAGAGAAGAAGCACGTACCAACTCAAGTGCCTGGTTGAAGCTCAAGCCATCCTCTTCGATATAATCGCAGAGACGCTGCAAGTTGCAAAGAGCTGCGTGACCCTCATTGCAGTGATAGATGTCCTTCTTGATACCCAACTTCTTCAAAGTCAAGATACCACCGATACCCAACAGGATTTCCTGCTTCAAGCGATTCTCCCAGTCGCCACCATAGAGGGAGTGAGTGATAGGCTTGTCGAACTCAGAGTTCATGTCGTTGTCTGTATCAAGCAAGTACAGTTTGATGCGGCCTACATTCACCTGCCATACATAAGCATGAACCTGATAGTTCATGTAAGGAACGTCAACAACCACAGGATTGCCATTCTCATCGAGTACACGCTCGATAGGAAGAGAATTGAAGTTCTGTGCATCATAGTTGGCAATCTGCTGACCATCCATACTCAAAGACTGCTTGAAATATCCATATCTATAAAGGAAGCCAACGGCACAAAGATTCACGTTGCTGTCAGAAGCCTCCTTCAAGTAGTCACCGGCAAGCATACCAAGACCACCAGAGTAAATCTTCAAGACCTGGTTCAAGCCATACTCCATGCAGAAATAAGCCACAGAAGGACGCTTGGCATCAGGCTTAACGTCCATGTAGTCACGGAACATCTTATAAACCTTCTTCACCTTAGCCATGACTGTCTTGTCTTTCACGATAGCCTCCTTACGGTCGTAGCTCAAACGCTCCAAGAGCAATACAGGATTGGCATTTACCTGCTCGTACAAGTTCTCGTCGAGACTCTTGAACAAGTCGCGACCTTCGTAATTCCATGCCCACCACATATTGTGAGCGATCTCGTCCAAGCATTCCAACTCTTTAGGAAGGCTTGACTTTACAGTTGTCTCCTTCCATTGAGGAGCATTTGCATAATCTGCTTTGATTTTCATTGTGTCTTATATTAAAGTTTTGTATTTTGTTGACCTTTTACACACTTCATTGTCATTTCTTCATTCTTTCCTCTGCTTTCCGCAAGGCAAAGTCGTAAGCATCGTAGTAATACTCGATGAAGTGACTCCACAAAGCCTTCTTCGACAATTTGTCTGCGTTGCTGCGGCATTTCTTCACCTGCGCATCGGTCATGCTCGAATATTTGGCCACGACATCCTTGATAGCATCAGCCACCTCCGAATAGTTGTAGTCTGTACGATGGATAACCTTTACGCCATCCTCAATCTCGCTATATCCCCCTTTCTCAGTATTGGCCCAAAGTCCGAACCCAGCCAAGTCGGTAGTGATGCAAGGCACCTTGAAAGCAACCGCCTCCAATGGGGTATATCCCCACGGCTCATAGTAAGAAGGATAGATGCAGAGGTCATTTCCAAGCACTACGTCATAATAAGTCTTGTTGACGACACCATCATCACCCGTCAGATAGCAAGGCAAGAATATCAACTTCACCTTGTCCTCGTTGCGGTTCTGCATATTGAGATACTTCAACATACCCAGCACATTGTCATGGCTCATATTGTTGAGCCAATGGGTAATGGCTGGCACCTCCAGTGGAGCATCATATTTTTCACCACTCGCCAAGCGTTCCTGCAAGTCCTTGCGAGGCTCACCTACCCAACCTGGAACATCGATGAAAGCCAACACATTCTTCTTCAAGTTGGCATCACGTAACAAGCGGTTCATTGCCTCGATATAAACATCCACACCCTTGTTGCGGAACTCATACCGCCCACTTGTAGAAACGATGAGCGTATCATCGCCCAAGTCTGTTCCCATCAACGCATTAGCCACATCAAGCAAACGCTTGCGGGCATCCTTGCGCTTCTTGGTAAAAGCAGCAGCCTTTGGCACAAAACTGTTGTCAAAACCATTGGGCAAGACAAAATCTACAGGTTTGTCAAGCAATTCTTTACACTCATTGGCAGTAATGTCACTCACGGTGGTGAAACAATCCACATACTTTGCTGTCTGCTTTTCGATAGAATGCTTGCTCTGCATGTTCAGCTCACCTGCCATCTGATCGCCATTGTAAGCGAACAGATAATCATAGAGCGGTTTGTTGTTGCCAGCAATGCTTCGCCCGATACTGGTCGCATGGGTCGTAAAGACGGTAGCTACCTCTGGAAGATGCTTGTTGACATAGAGCACACCAAGTCCCGTCATCCACTCATTGCCATGATAGACAACTTTCTTTCCCTTTTCGACAACATGTTTACAGAAACTCTCCACGACCAACGCTGCGGCATAAGAGAACATGGAAGCCTCGTCGTAATCACCATACGCATGCAGGCTGTCAACCTGATAGCTTTCCCAAAGCTTTCCATAGATTTCATCCTTCATGGCAAAGTAAGGTCCGAAATCGACCAGGATGGCAACTGGTTCTCCAGGCACATTCCATCGACCGACTTTCACTTTCAAGCCTTCTTTCAAAGCTTCCGTTTTCCACTCTGCATAAAGCACATTATCTTCCGAGAAATAAGGATTAACCTTGTCTCCCCAACAATCAGGACCAATGAAGATTAACCGGTCCTGCAACTTTTCCGTAAGAGTCTTGGCTCTGGTAGATAAGACAGTATAAATACCACCAACCTTATTACATACTTCCCAGCTAGACTCAAATATATAATCTGGAAATAATCTATTTTTTCCCATAAAATATCAATAAAACACCGCAAAGATAAGTAAATAATTGCAAAAAAGCAAAGAATTAGGTAACTTTAAGACTAAAAAACACCATTTTCTTGATTTAAATAAATAACTTTGTCGCAGTTAATTCACTAAAGCACATGAAAAAGATATTATTAAGCGCATTAATAGGCTTGGCTCCCATCGGTGCATGGGCACAAATTGACAGCACGTTATTCAAGGGAACCATCAACAACAAGGAATATGATGTCTATCTGAAAATAGACTTCTACAACAACGACATCAAAGTACCAGGACAAGAAATATTTGGCACGATGCCTGGATATTTTGGGGACAAGAAGGATAGTCGAAAATGGTTTATAACTGATGCTCAGATAAAAGGAAAGACCGCTCACCTATCCATTACCAACGATTATGGAAGCGAAGACCTAACCGCTGACCTGACTGTCAACGCCGACGGCACATACGAATTAAAGCAACTGGACGGCAGTGCCCTCAAGATTGCCAGAAACCGCAAATGGGTCAAGATGCCAAAGAAACTGCTTTTCACCAAGAATTAGAAATTTGAGAAAATCCGCACGAATGGTAAAATTGTGCGGATTTTCTCTCAGAATGAACATCTATATTATGATTAATAGAATTTGGTAGAAAACACGATTCCATCCTCTCTCAAACGTGCAAACACGAAAAAGCCTCAGAAATCTCTCGAAATCTGAGGCTCTTCTCCTTG
>CAVKLF010000143.1:0-3599 GCA_963657075.1 bacterium
TCCGTACAACTCGGTCTTCATATGACCTAAGGGTCACACGAAGACCTCTTTAGTTTGTTAATCGTTTGCAAAATTAATCATTTTAATTCTTTTCCGGAAGGATTTTAATCATTATTTCATGTTTTGTCACGAAATAATAACATAATTTACCCTTTATCCTAGGTGCAACGTGTGCCCCATGCGGTCTCGCTTGGTCTTGAGGTAACGCTCATTGTATTTGTTGGGTGTTACTTCTATCGATACATTCTCCACGATTTCCAGTCCGTATGCCTCCAGTCCCACTCGTTTTACGGGGTTGTTGGTCAGCAGGCGCATCTTGTGTACGCCGAGGTGTCTTAGCATCTGTGCGCCGCATCCATAGTCTCTCTCGTCGGGCTTGAATCCGAGGTGTACGTTGGCATCTACGGTGTCCAGACCCTCTTCCTGCAGTTTGTAGGCGGCTATCTTGTTCATCAGTCCGATGCCTCGGCCTTCCTGTTGCATATATACGATTACTCCCTTGCCTGCCTCTTCTATCATCTGCATGGCCTTATGCAGTTGCTGTCCGCAGTCGCATCGCTTGCTGCCCAGGATGTCGCCAGTGGCGCAGGATGAGTGTACGCGTACCAGGATAGGCTCGTCTTCCTTCCATTCGCCCTTGATGAGCGCCATATGCTCCAGTCCGGTGCTCGACTGGCGGAAGGGTATCAGGCGGAAGTGTCCGTACTCTGTCGGCATGTCTACCTCTTCGCCTACTTCGATGAGCGACTCCTTCTGCAGTCGGTATTCTATCATGTCTTTGATGGAGATTACCTTGATGTCCCATTCTCGGGAGAGTTCCATGAGTTGGGGCAGGCGCGCCATGGTGCCGTCTTCGTTCATGATTTCCATGAGGGCACCGGCTGGATACAGACCTGCCATCTTGCAGAGGTCGATGGCTGCTTCTGTGTGTCCGCTCCTTCTCAGCACGCCGTTGTCTTGTGCATAGAGTGGGTTGATGTGTCCGGGACGTCCGAATGTCTGTGGGGTGGAGTTGGGATCGGCGAGGGCCTTGATGGTCTCCGCTCTGTCATGGGCAGATACGCCTGTGGTGCATCCTTCCAGTTTGTCTACGGTAATTGTAAAGGGTGTGCCGAGTACCGAGGTGTTGTCTGCCACTTGGTGGGGCAGGTCTAGTTCGTCGCATCTGCTCAGTGTGATGGGGGCGCAGAGCACGCCTCTGGCATGTTTCAGCATGAAGTTCACCTTTTCTGCATCTATCTTTTCTGCAGCGATGATGAGGTCTCCCTCGTTTTCGCGGTCTTCGTCATCTACTACGATGACAAACTTTCCTTCTTTGAAGTCTTTTACTGCATCCTCGATGCTATTGAGTTTGTAATCTGCCATATTTTTTGTTACGTTATATTTATTTAGTTACATTTTCCTTGATTTTTTCGATGATGGTCGTGTTGGTCTGCATGATGACCTTCAGGTCACGATATAGGCGCAGGCGGAATCTCCACATTCTCAGATAGAGCACGATGCCTGCTGGCACGATGATGGCTGCCAGGATGTTGAGCCATTTGTGCTCAAAGGGGCGGGTGTGTGCCTTGGTCGACAGTACGGGGTACTGGTTCAGGGTGTGCACGATGATCTTGCTCTTGCTGTTGCCCAGGTCTTCTATGATGCCCTCCAGTTCCTTGCTGATACGTTCTATCTCGTGGTCCGGCTGGTACTTGAAGAATACTTGGATGAAGTTGGGCAGTCGTTTCAGCCTATGCACCTTATTATATATATAGATGTCATGGTTGATTTGCTCCAGCTTTTCTGCATCTTGTGCGTAGTGTGGGTCTTCGATGATGACTTCTTTTCCGAAGATGTGCCGCTTGATGCGGATGCCCAGCAACTTGACGAAGAATGCCTTGTATACCTCCATGTTGAATACGGTGGAGTCGTTGGTGGCTTTGTAGGTTACAAAGACGGCTATCGGTGTTAGCACAGCCGGTGCCAGTCCCTTGCCAAACCAGATGGCCCACATGCCGTTCTTTGCCATTCTGTATCCCGTGTTGTCGAGTATATAGAAGATGATGAACACAAATACCGAGATGACCACCGGGAATCCGAGTCCTCCTTTTCGGATGATGGCGCCCAGTGGCGCTCCGATAAAGAAGAATATCAGGCACGAGAGGGCGAGCGTAAACTTGTTGATGGCCTCTATCTCATGTTGGCGGATGGCGCTGTCGGCATCGTGCGTCATCATCGATTTGAAGTCTAGGTCGCTCAGTGCCTGTTGTACCGTGTTCTGAGCGTTGTTTACGGCCGATAGTTTCTGGTCGTTGGTCAGTTTACTGAATAGGGTGTCTACGTTCAGCGTCTTGCTCAGTTGGTAACTTTTGGCAGAGTCGCTCTTGGTAACGCTAGCCATGGCGTAGTATCTGATGTTTGCCTCTTTGAGATACCCTCTTCCCACCGAGTCGTAAGTTCCGTTGATGGAGTCGATGTCGTGGAATATCTTCGATAGACTTTTTGTTTTGGCATTGCTGGAGATGGAGGAGGCATCGGCCAGGTTGAAGTCGCCATCGAAGTCGAGTACGATTTTCTTCGATACGAAGGTCTCTCGGCGATAAGGTACGGCGGCGCTGTTGCCTAGCTCGCTGCTCTGCATGTTTTCAAACCATTCTCCGCTGTATAGGCTCAGCAGCAGGTGCTTTTTCTCGGCAGTGCTTTGCAGCATGCCCGAGTCGGCGAGGATGATGGCTGCATCCTCATAGCTGTTGGTCATGCGGTATATCATGATGCCGTATAGTTTGCCGGTCTTGAGGTCTTTCTTCTGCACATACAGGTTGCAGTTGGGTATGCCGTCGTAGAAGATGCCTTCCGGTATCTCCAGCTCCGGACTTTTTTGCTTCATGGATAGCAGGAGCTGCGCCATCTTCTGGTTGGAGTCCGGACCTATCTTGTTTTGGAAATAGAAAGAACCCACCATGATGATGACGGTGATGACGATGAGCGACCGGAATGCCTGCATCAGCGAGATGCCTGCCGCCTTGATGGCAGTCAGCTCCGAACTCTCTCCGAGGTTTCCGAATGTCATGAGCGAAGACAGCAGGATGGCCAGCGGCAATGCCTGCGGCACCAGCATCAGTCCCATGTACCAGAAGAATTGGGCCATCACATCCATGGAGATTCCCTTTCCTATCAGGTCGTCGATATAGCGCCATAAGAATTGCATCATCAGCACAAACTGGCAGATGAAGAATGTTCCCAGGAAAAGGAGACCAAATTGCTTGGCTATAAATATGTCTAACTTTTTAATTCTAAGCATTTCTATTTGTTGTCGTTCTTGGCCTTGTCCTTTGATGTATAGCATAGGTGAGGCGGCTATTTCGGCTTGCAAAGGTAATATAAAAAATAATAAATCCTTTCTTTTTTCGCTTTTTTAATATTAATAAGAGGTGAAAAAGGGGAGCAGGGTAGGCTAGGGGAGTGAAAAAGAAACTTTTTTTGAAAATTTCTTCCGAAAAATTTGCTCAGTCCAAATAATTGTATTACCTTTGCACTCGCAAATGAGAAATCACTTTGTTGGAATGGCGGGATAGCTCAGCTGGTTAGAGCGTCGGATTCATAATCCGGAGGTCGTG
>CAVKLF010000144.1:0-3567 GCA_963657075.1 bacterium
ACCTCATTCTTCAGTCCGCCGAAGTTGATGCCCGTCTTGCCTCCCACGGAGGCGTCTACCATGGCGAGCAAGGTGGTAGGGATGTTGATGAAGTTGATGCCTCGCTTGAAGGTGGAGGCTGCGAAACCGCCCAGGTCGGTCACCATGCCGCCGCCCAGATTGATGAGGCAAGAGTGGCGGGAAGCGCCACCCTCCTGCAGTCCCTTCCACACGGCCATCAGACTATTGATATCTTTGTGCGTGTCGGTGGCAGGGATGGTGATAAACTGTGCATTCTTCATACAGTAGAACTGCTGCAAGACAGGCTTGCACAGCTCTGACGTGGTGGCATCGGCGAGCACAAACAGCTTGTCGTGCTCACATTCAGAAAGAGCGGTGGCCAGTTCGCTCTCCAGATGGGTGGATATGATTACTCGTTGACTCATATAATACTACGTTTTGGGGTGCAAAGTTACTAGAAATTCAAGACAAAACAAAATAAATAAGCACTTTTTATATATAATAAGGTTAAACCATGACTACAAATGTGCGTCAAAGGTTACAAATCGCAACTAATAACAATAATAATATCATAATGAAAAAAACAATTCTGACGATGCTGTTGTGCTTGGCTACGATGGCTTCGCTTGCCCAGGAACGATTGATTAGCGGTCAGATTACCGACCGTGACACCAAGGACCCTGTAGAGCAAGTTACCATCCAGCTGCTCAAGACCGACAGTACCTATGTAAGTGGTGCCATCAGTAATGAAAATGGACTCTTCCATGTTACCGCACCAGCCAATGGCAACTATCTTCTCAAGATTACGAGTGTGGGCTACAAGCCTACCGTAAAGCGCGTACAGATCTCTGACGACAAAAATCTTGCCATGGGCAAGGTGGTTATCGGTGCCGAGGCTATCATGCTCAAGGGGGCCGTGGTAACGGCCATGGCGCAGAAGGTGACGCTCAAGGAAGACACCTTTATCTACAATTCTTCTGCTTATCGTACGCCAGAAGGATCTGTGGTGGAGGAGTTGGTAAAGCGTCTGCCGGGTGCAGAGGTGAGCGATGACGGTACCATCAAGATCAATGGCAAGGAAGTAAAGAAGATTTTGGTAGACGGCAAGGAGTTTATGACCGGCGATACCAAGACTGCCCTCAAGAACCTGCCTACCAGCATCATCGACAAAATCAAGGCTTACGATGAGAAGAGCGACCTGGCCAAGGTGACCGGTATCGATGACGGAGAGGAACAGACCGTGCTCGACTTCGGCGTGAAGAAGGGTATGAACAAGGGTATGATCTCCAACATCGACCTCGGTATCGGCAACAAAGACCGCTACAGCGCACGTGGCATGGGCGGATACTTCAATGGCAACAACCGCTTCTTCCTCTTTGGCAATGCCAACAATACCAGCGACCGCGGCTTTGGCGGCGGTGGCCCTGGCAGAGGCTTCGGCGGCGGCAACGGACTGAACGCCAGCAAGATGATAGGTGCCAACTATAACTACGAACAGAAGGATAAGCTCAAGTTGAACGCCTCTCTCCGCTGGAATCACAGCGATGGCGACGTTTGGAGCCGACGCTCTAGCGAGAACTTCCTCGGCAGCAGCTCGTCTTTCAGCAATAGCTTGAGTCAGAATTTCTCCCGTGGCAACAGTTGGAATGGCAACATCCGACTGGAGTGGCAGCCCGACTCGATGACCAACGTCCTCTTCCGTCCTTCCATCTCATGGAGCACCAGCGATAGCAGAAGCTCCAGCATCTCCGCATCCTACAACCAAGACCCTTACCTGTATACAGACGACCCTCTCTCTGACGAGGGTATCGACGAGGTGGCCAAGGAAGACGCGGTGGTAAACAAGCAGCAGGCCAGCGGAGTAAGCTACTCCGAAAACAAGAACATCAATGGTATGTTGCAGTTCAACCGCAAGCTCGGTACGAAGGGACGCAACTTTACCCTCCGTGTGAATGCCAAGTACACCAATAACGACGCAGAGAGCATCTCGCTCAACAATGCGCGCCTCTATCTTGTGCAGACGGCTGAGGGAAAGGACTCCACCTACCAGACCAACCGCTACAGCCTCACCCCCTCCAAGAACTATAGCTACAGTGCGCAGGCTACCTACAGCGAGCCTCTGTGGAAGGCTACCTTCCTGCAGTTCAGCTACAAGTTTACTTACAGCTACTCCAAGAGCGACCGCAGCACTTACGACTTCAGCGACTACTCCTTCGACGGCGTATCGCCCGTGTACAGGGCTTGGGGCAACTATCTGGGGCGCATCGACGGCTCATTGGAAGACTACAAGAGTACAGACCTGAGCAGATTCTCAGAATATAAGAACTACACCCACGACATACAGGTGATGATGCGAATGATTCGCCAGAAGTACAACCTGAACTTTGGCGTGATGTTCCAGCCCCAGCGTTCCAGCTATGTGCAAGACTATCAGGGCAAGCATGTGGATACCATCCGCACGGTGATGAACGTGAGTCCTACCCTGGACTTCCGCTATCGATTCTCCAAGATGAGCAACCTGCGCGTGAACTACCGCGGCACCACCTCGCAGCCAAGCATCTCGCAGTTGCTCGACATCACCGACAATAGCGACCCACTCAACATCTCGATGGGTAACCCAGGCTTGAAGCCATCCTTCACGCAGAACTTCCGCCTGTTCTACAACAACTTCGTGCAGAACCACAACAAGGGTTTGATGACCTTCATCAATTTCTCTACGACGAGCAATAGCATCAGCAATAAGGTAACGTACAATGAGGAGACTGGTGGGCGCATCACCCGTCCGGAGAACATCAACGGCAACTGGAATGTGGATGGAGCCTTCATGTTCAACTGCTCCATCGACTCGGCAGGCGTATGGAACGTCAATACAGACACCAACCTCGGCTACAACAATTATGTAAGCTATCTGAGCGTAGACAAGAACGCTGATTCGCAGAAAAACAAGACCACCTCGTTTACATGGCGCGAGCGTCTCTCGTTCAGCTATCGCAACGACTGGGCAGAGTTCTCGCTCGACGGTACGCTGACTTACAATAAGGCGAAGAACAAGCTTCAGCCTAACAGCAACCTCGACACCTGGCAGTTCTCTTACGGCCCTACCATGACGCTTACAGCTCCTTGGGGTACGAGTCTGAACTCCAGCCTTTCCGTCAGCAGCCGCCGTGGTTATAGCGACAGCAATATGAATACCGACGAGTTTGTATGGAACGCTCAGCTCTCGCAGAGCTTCCTCAAGGGCAAGCCACTTACGCTGATGCTCCAGTTCTACGATATCTTGCGCCAGCAGAGCACCTTCTCGCGTGCCATCTCGGCTACTTCTCGTACAGATACCGAGTACAATGCCATCAACAGCTACGCCATGCTCCATGTGGTGTATCGTCTGAACCTCTTCGGAGGCAAACAGGCTCGTGAGGGCAGACGCGAGGGCGGTCCTGATGGTGGACGTCCCGACTTCGGCGGTCGTCCATTCAATGGCAATGGTCGCCCGATGGGTCCTCCTCCTGGTGGCGGCGGTAGATTCTAAATCAAGCAAAAGAGGCTCACGTAAACAGTACGTGAGCCTCT
>CAVKLF010000145.1:0-3509 GCA_963657075.1 bacterium
AAGAGAGCCTGTTTGATCCGTCCACCCCCTATCCAAGAAGGCGGCTTTGGGTTTATTTTTTATTTTCGAGTGCAAAGGTAATAAATCAATATGAAACTACCAAATTTTTCTTTCATTTTTTAATAAATTTTGCCTTACTTCTTACAACTTCAACCTCTTTTTGTTCTTTTTGACTAGTTTTGGTTATCTTTATGCAAAATTCTTGCGTTTCAGTTGTCGCTTCCCCCTGTACATTCTCGGCAGGTTTGGCAGGCATCTCTTCCATATAGAAGTTGAGTTTGTCGCCCTGATGGCTTTCTGCCACATAGGCTATTTCAAATCTCTGCAAGAAATGAGTCTTGTAATAGTCTAAATCGAAGAGGTCGAGAATGTGCTCGATGTATTTTACGGAGTTGATATGGCCGTTTACATCCACATCATTATAATATGTGTCGATACTGCGCACCATTTTTTCCTCTCCATTCATCTTTACCCTGGAGCTGGCTGCTATGGGGCAAGGTTTCTCCGCCTCTATGTATTCGTTGATAAGACCATCATTGATACTGAAGATATCCACTGGCTGGCGAGTTTCGGTATCTATCATTGCCCATACACTCTTGCCATATCCATATACCTTTTCTTCCTCGCCTGCTGCTACATTCTCACCCAGAGAAGCCTTGCCACAAATCTTGAAATCGCGTGCCGTGAAATATTTCATGGCATTCTCTACCCAAGTTTCTACAAAGAAGTGGTCATAAGACTGAGGCATCTCTGTCATCTCGATAGCCAGCCTGCTCAGCACCCATGTGCGGTGGCGCGGCATCAGGTAGTTCATTCCGTAGCCGCGGTCATTGCTATGGAAGTCGGCAGCATTTAACAAATGATTTCCCAAGTGGCCCATAAACAGGCTACTTGAGAAATCACAATGGAATGGTTCGGCTAAGAATTCATAGCGTCCCACCTTATCTAATAACACTTGTTTCATTCCTCTGAATTTTGCTTCAAGTAATCAGAAATAGGCTCGTCGAAACTTCTCGTAACAGCGATTCTTCCGCTCCGGGTATACTGCAAGAGACAATCGAAACTATTGAGCTGATGGAAGAGGTCGGCGATATCCTCGGTAAGTCCTGCCAAGAGCACAGTGCTATAGGTAGGGTTCACCTCCATCATGCGAGCATCGTGCTTGCGAATGGTGCGAGACACCTCAGGGTTATCCAACAAGATAGGGGTGGAAATCTTGAAGAGTGCCACCTCATGGATGAAGATTTGGTCGTCGGTATAGTAGTCGCTTCTCACCACGTCTATCTTCTTCTCTATTGCCTTGTTGATTTTCTCTATCTGCTCAGCATCACTCCATACGGTAATCGTATACTTGTGGATATTCTTGATGCTGCTGGCGGATACGTTCAAGCTCTCGATATTTACCTGTCTACGAGTAAACACGGCGGTAATCTGATTTAGAATACCTGCGATGTTCTCAGAATAGACGAGCAATGTATATAATTTCTTTCCGTTATTATTCTCCATAACTATAAAAAAGCATTTGAATTCTTCACTCTTCGTTCTTCACTCTTCACTTAATAGTTGAGTTCCAACTGCATTTCTTCCACGCTCTTGCCAGGCAAGGTCATTGGCACGATATCCTCGTCCTCCTTGATGGCGCACTCCAAGAGGTAAGGCCCCTTGGTGGCAATCATCTTTTCTACCTTTGCCTTCAGGTCCTTGCGATCGATAACCACATCGTATGGTATGCCGTATGCCTTGGCTATCTCGGCATAGTGAGGATTCATCATGTGGGTGAATGAGTGACGGCCGCCAAACATAAGATCTTGCCATTGACGTACGTTGCCCAGATAGTTATTGTTCAGGAGAATCATCTTAACGGGAGATTGCTGCTCCATGATGGTACCCAGCTCCTGGACATTCATCTGAAAACCACCATCACCGAAGAAGCAACAGATAGTTCTGTCTGGTGCACCGAAGGAGGCTCCGATGGCTGCAGGCAGACCGAAGCCCATGGTTCCGAAACCACCACTTGTTACGATACTCAGCTTCTTGGTAAACTTGAAGTAGCGGCTGGAAATCATCTGATTCTGACCTACATCATTCACAAGAACTGCCTCATTATGAGTAGCTTCCGTTACCACATTGGTTACCTCTCCCATCAAGAGAGGTCCTTCTGTAGGATGAATATCTTTTTCTATTACCTTCTCGTTTTCCTGCTGGCGATATTCCTCGAAACTCTCGATCCACTCCTTGTGGTCGTTCTTCTTCAGAAGTCGTGTGATGGCAGGCAGACTTTGCTTGCAGTCGCCGATCACAGCTACATCTGTCTTGATTACCTTATCTATCTCGGCTTTGTCGATGTCGAGATGGATAATCTTAGCCTGACGCGCATACTTGGAAGGCACGCCTGTGATGCGGTCGCTGAATCGCATTCCGATAGCGATGAGCACGTCACACTCTTGTGTCTTCATATTGGTGGCATAAGAGCCATGCATGCCGAGCATACCCATATTGAGCGGATGGTCGCTGGCAAGGGCAGAAAGTCCCAGCAAGGTACGGCCTGCAGGGATGTCTGCCTTCTCCAAGAATTCGAGCAGCTCATTGTGAGCACCGCCCAGTTCTACGCCATGCCCCACAAGTGCAAATGGCTTCTTGGCATTATTGATAAGCTGGGCAGCCTCTGCCACAGCCTCATCGTCTATCTTAGGATAAGGATTGTAAGAGGTTACCTTCTCACACTTTACAGGCTCCCACTCACAGGTACCTACTTGGGCATTCTTGGTAAAGTCTAGCACCACCGGACCTGGGCGACCGCTGCGTGCTATATAGAAGGCACGGCTCACGGCCCATGCAACATCCTCTGCACGGCGTATCTGATAAGCCCATTTACTGATAGGCTGTGTAACACCCACCAAGTCTACCTCTTGGAAGGCATCGGTGCCCAAGGCAGGCGTTACCACCTGACCGGCAATGACCACAATAGGTGTAGAATCCATCATGGCATCAGCAATACCCGTCAAGGTATTGGTGGCTCCAGGACCGCTGGTAACGAGTGTGACGCCCACTTCGCCGCTGACTCGGGCATAGCCTTGTGCAGCGTGAGCAGCTGCCTGCTCGTGACGTACCAAGATGTGGTCGAACATCTTCTTCTCTCCTCTCGTGTAACCATACAGTGCATCAAACACTGGCATGATGCTGCCTCCTGGATAGCCGAAGATGGTTTTCACCTCCTCGTTTTTCAGGGAACGCATCAATGCTTCTGCTCCTGTTATTACTTCTTTTGCCATTCTAGTATATATATATGTTTTTAGGGGAAGTTAAGGGGAGTTAAGTGAAGTTATCACTCCCTTCGGTCGTTAGGGAAGTTAAAGGACAACGGCTTTTTTGCAGAAACATTTTCCCTTGAAGATTTTTCTGCAGAACATTTTCCTTAAAGACAATTACTCCTTACATATGTCCCTTAACTTCCCTCTAACTTCCCTGTTAATTCTTTTAAATTCCCTATTTCATTAGTCAATGATTCT
>CAVKLF010000146.1:0-3496 GCA_963657075.1 bacterium
TCTACCTTTACGAAGTTGCCGGTGGCATTGTCTACGGGTATCATCGAGTAGGCGTTGCCGGCGGCGGCTGATAACGCCTCTACCTTGCCGTGGAACTCGACGCCCGGGATGGCGTCGGCGGTGAAGGCTACGCTCTTGCCCACGGTGATGCCGTCCATCTGAGTCTCACGGTAGTTGGCCATCACCCATACGTCATGGTCGTCTACGATGCGAGCCAACATCTGTCCTGGCTGAACGAGCTGACCTACATGGATATCCTTCTTGCCCATCACTCCGTCGCAAGTAGCCACGATGACGGTGTAGGAGAGGTTCAGCTGGGCCAAGTTGAGTTGTGCCTCTGCCACGCTCTCGCCGGCACGTGAACCACCGAGCTGATGGGCCTGCACATTCTTTACCGATGCCGCACTCTGTCGCTGGCTGGTGGCTTGCTCATAGCGAGCCTTGGCGCTTAGGTATCGGGCGTAGGCATTGTCGTATTGCTGCTTGGTTACAGCGTCCTTCTTCATCAAAGAGGAAAAACGGTCGAAGTCTTGCTTGGCGTTGATCATGTTCACGCGAGCCTCCTCGATGCCAGCCGAGGCCGTCTGTACGTTGCTTGCTGTAGTGCCCATGCTTGCCGATACCACGGAACTGCCTGCCTTCGAACTGCGCAGCCCAGCCTCTGCCTGGGCCACTTGCAGGCGATACTCTGCATCCTCGATGATGACGAGGGTGTCACCCTTCTTGACGTGCTGGAAATCGTCAAAGCGTATTTCCTTGATAAATCCCGGTACACGGGTGTTGATGGGCGTGATGTGACGGCACACCTGTGCGTCGTCGGTATATTCCACACCACTGCCATGTACGAAATGGCTGAAGCACCATGCCACTGCACCCACCAAAAAGAGGATGATTACTACATTATATATTCTCTTGATAATCTTCTTGTTCATGTTGTCGTTATTTATATGTTGTATCTTTTTACTCTTTTACCCTTTTGCCTTTCCTATATTTGTCCTGCCACGTATTTCATCTTGTAGTAGGCGTAGACGATGTTGATGCGGGCATCCACCTCTTTCAGTTCGGCGTTGAGGCGTAGGTTGCTGGCATCCACCATGTCCGTCACCAAGGCCAACTGACTCAGGTAGCGGGCGTTCATCACGTCATAGTTTTGGTGAGCCAGTTCTACGCTCTTCTGCTGCGTCTCCAGTTCCACATAGGTTTGCTGGTACTGTACGTAGGCAGCCTGCACCTGGTTGTTCAGTTGCTCGGCTTGCAGGGCATGGCTCTCCTTGGCTTGTCGGGTTTCCACGGCAGCTTGCTTGATGCGCTTGTTGCTCTTGAAGAGTGAGCTGAGGCTATACTTTACCCCCACGCCCACATACCAGATGTTGAGGTTCTTGTCGATGGGAGGCAGCTCGAAGGTGATGGGGCCGTCGAAGTTTTCGGCGGCTACAAATGCCACTTTGGGCAGCAGGTCGCTCTTGGCTATCTTCTCCTTTTGTTCGGCTATTCTGATGGCGTTCGAACTTTGTTCTAGGAGTGGTGAACCCAGCGTGCTTGCCTTCTGCCAATATGCCTCGCCATCTTTGCCGTATACCTGATGGATAATGGTGGCATCTGGAATAATCTGGCTGGCAGTATCCAGACCGAGCGTGTTGCAGAGTTGGTGGTTGAGGATGCTTCTGCTGTTGCGAAGTGCCGTCAGTCCCAGCTTGAGCGATTCCATCTGAAGTTCGTATCGGGTGATGTCGTTCTTCAGAGCCATGCCTTGCTTCTGCTTCTCCTTGATGTCAGCGATGAGTTGTTCGGCCAGGGCTATATTCTTTTCGTACACCTGTATCTGGTTGTCTATCTTGTAGAGGTCCAGATACTGTCCCAGCGCCATGAAGCGGGCTTGCTGGCGCGTGAGCTTTACGCCTACTTCTGCCTGTTGCTTGCCCAGCTCGGCGAGGCGGATGCCTGCGTTGATGGCACCGCCGGCATATACTACCTGTTGTGCCTGGAAGGCGAAGTTGTTGCCGTAGTGGGGGGATTTCAGACCGTGTACATTAGAAAAATCTCTGTCGGTGAGCAGGGCATTGCCGATGTAACTGAATGAGAGGGAGGCATCGAGGTCGGGAAGTCGCTTGCTCTTGGCAGACTCGATGCCAAGGTCGGCTGCTTCCACTCCCGTCTTCACGGTGCGAAGACTCTTGTTGTTATCCTCTATCTTCTCGAATAGTTGGTCTATGGTCATGTTCTCCTTGACCACCCCTTGACTTGTGGCTTGAGCCATAGCCCAAGCAGTGCCTCCCAGCGACAGGAGGCTTGCAAACATGATTTTCTTGATCATTATCTTACCTTTAGAATATACCTCATAGTGCAAGGGCTACCAAATAGGCAACCCTATCGATTTCGGGTGCAAAGGTACGGCGATTTTCCCAATCGTTCGTTTTAAATATTACGTGGAGGATGGACTTTTGGGGAATAGAAGTTCTTTTATGTCACATTTATTGTGTACTTTTGCAACCAAAAAGAGAATAAAGGGGGTAGGTAGTAGGACTACTCTTATATATATAATAAGGTATAATCTATGGAATTGTCTGAATTGAGTAGCCGCCAAGAGGCAGAGTTGTTTACTACGAGTCTGGAGGAATGGCAAGTTGGACCGCAAGTGCTGACTTACGGTGCGATACTGATATGTCGCAGCGGAAAGGCGACGCTGAATGTAAACTATAAGGATTGGGAACTATACGAGGGGGCGGTTATCACTCTCTTTCCCAATGATGTGGTGGAATTGAGGTGCTCTTCTCGCTTTTCTCTTCCCTCATCGCTCCGGTTTGAAGTACTCAAGTACAATCCTTCGCTCCTTCGCGAGGCGAGCTTACAGCTGGAGCAAACTGTCTATTCATCTCTTCGGGAAGACCGGTGTCGCCAAGACACACCCGTGGTTACCAATATTATCAACCATATGTTTTCCCTGCTCAAGGTATATTTCGACCAGTCTGAGTGTACTTGCATATCGCAGCTGGTGCTCTGTCAACTGAAGGCGTTTTTCATCGGCTTCCATGAGTACCTGCAGCGCAATCCGCAGTATCGCCCCGATGAGGTAAAGTCGTATCGGGTGCGGGAACTGTTCAATCACTTTATGATGCTGATGGAGCGGGACTATAAGCTGTCGAGGGATGTCAACTATTATGCCAATCTGATGAACATCTCTTCCAAGTATCTAACCAACATCGTGCGCCAGGTAACGGGTCATACCCCGAAGACCATCATCGACCAGTACGTCATCCTGCAACTGAAGATGCAGCTTAAGCGCAGCGGTCAGAGTGTCAAGGAGATGGCATGGGAATATCATTTTACCGATGCCAGCTTCTTTTGCCGGTATGTCAAGAAACATACCGGACTTACACCGCAGCAGCTTAAGGATGCGTGAAGCTAGACTGGTCTACTTCTTCCCGGCCAGCAGACCATTGATGACGGCAGCCGTAAAACCGCCTTGCTCCATGGTGTTGAGACCCTTGATGGTGCA
>CAVKLF010000147.1:0-3443 GCA_963657075.1 bacterium
TTCTTGTCCATTGGTGTACGATATGTAGTGACTTTCTTCATATTTCCATTCTTTTCTACTGCAAAGGTACGAAAAATTCTGCAAATATGCAAATAAAATACTGATTATCAACTTGTTAATTTTTAGAACATCCCTTAAATTAATTTTTAGAGAGAAATGAAAAAGTTAGTTTTATCGTTTGCTGCCGCAGCGTTGGCAGTATCAGCTTCTGCTCAGACAGTAACTGAGAGCAAGACTTTCGACAATTGGTACATCGGTATCAATGGTGGTGTTCAGACTAAGACAACCAATGAGGCTTGGACAAAGAACCTCAACCCTAACGCTGGTCTTCGTATCGGTCGTTGGATTACTCCAGTAGTAGGTTTCGCTGTAGAGGGCAACGCTTACTTCAACGATCACTGCAGCCACTTCATGCCACAGTCTAAGACTGTAGTTCGCTACATGAACGCAGGTGTAATCGGTACAGTAAACTTGAACAACTGGTTTGCAGGTTACAAGGGTGAGCCACGTGCATTCGAGGTTATCCCTGTAGCAGGTCTTGGTTGGGGTCATACATTTGGTACTGACGCAAACTGCAACGCACTTACCTCTAAGGCAGGTATCGACTTCGCTTTCAACCTTGGCTCAAACAAGGCATGGCAGGTATACATCGAGCCTTCTATGAATTGGGTGCTCGCTGCTAACAAGGAGGTCGAACCAAACAACAAGGGTGTGAAGTACAACCTCAACGCTTCTATGTTCCAGTTGAACGCAGGTGTTATCTACAAGTTCAAGAACTCTAACGGTACACATAACTTCACTATCGCACAGCTCCGCGACCAGGCTGAGATCGATGGTTTGAACAGCCAGATCAACAACCTCCGCAACGACTTGAACGGCAAGGACGCTCAGATCGCAGCTAAGGATAAGCAGATCTCTGACCTCCAGAATGCTCTCGACGAGTGCAACAAGAAGCCAGCTTACGTGAAGCCAGCTACAGCTACTAATCTTCAGCCAACAGTATTGTTCCGTCAGGGCAAGTCTGTAGTAGACAAGAGCCAGTTGGCTAACATCGAGATGATCGCTCAGTACATGAAGAATCATCCAGATGCTAAGGTTGAGATCAAGGGTTACGCTTCTCCAGAGGGTTCTAAGGAAGTTAACCAGAAGTTGTCTGAGAACCGTGCTAACGCAGTAAAGAATATCCTCGTTAAGACCTACAAGATCGATGAAAGTCGTTTGGAGGCTAAGGGTATGGGTGCTACAGACCAGCTCTTCAAGCAGGTTGAGTTCAACCGTGTAGCTACATTCAACGACAACAACGAGAAGTAATCTTACTTCTAGTTAGAGAGAATATTAAAAAAAAGTCCTCTAGGCGAAGCCTAGAGGACTTTTTTTAGCGATGCAAATATGCACAGTTTTGTAGTTTTTGAGAAATAATAGTAATAAATCGTAAGTTATTCTATATCTTTTATAACAAAATTGGTGTATTTGCGAAAGTTTCTGCTAAAATTGTTGGCTATTACATAAATTCTCAGTATCTTTGCAGTCAATTACGGGAAGAAAGGCTGTGTAAATGCAAGCTTCCCTGAAATACAAGGAAATAAAGATACAAAACAATATGAAACATCCATTAAGAAGTAGCGTCTGTACTGAAGGCAGAAGAATGGCAGGTGCCCGGGCACTCTGGGTAGCTGCAGGTATGAAACATGAGCAGTTTGGCAAACCTATCATTGCTATCGTGAATAGCTTTACACAATTTGTGCCAGGACATACTCATCTGCACGAAATCGGACAGATAGTCAAGAAGGAAATCGAGGCTATGGGTTGCTATGCAGCCGAATTCAATACCATCGCTGTAGACGACGGTATCGCCATGGGTCATGACGGTATGCTCTATTCGCTGCCTAGCCGTGACATCATCGCCGACTCGGTAGAGTACATGGTAAATGCCCACAAGGCTGATGCCATGATTTGCATCTCCAACTGCGATAAGGTGACCCCAGGTATGCTTATGGCTTCTATGCGTTTGAATATTCCTACCGTCTTCTGTTCGGGTGGTCCTATGGAGGCTGGTCGTTGGAAAGGCGAGAATGCCGACTTGATTACCGCTATGATTAAGGGTGCCGATACTTCCGTAAGCGACGAGGAGATGAAGCAGATAGAGCAGTGTGCCTGCCCTGGATGCGGAAGTTGCTCGGGAATGTTCACCGCCAACTCGATGAACTCACTCACCGAGGCTATCGGTCTGAGTCTCCCAGGCAATGGTACCATCCTCGCTACCCACAAGAACCGCATCCAGCTCTTCAAGGATGCTGCCCGCCAGGTAGTAAAGAACGCTTATGCATACTATGAGGATGGCGACGAGAGTGTATTGCCACGTAGCATCGCTACCCGTGAAGCATTCCTCAATGCCATGACCCTTGACATCGCCATGGGCGGCAGTACCAATACAGTGCTCCACTTGCTCGCCGTAGCACAGGAAGCTGGCGCCGACTTCAAGATGGAAGACATCGACCAGTTGAGCCGCAAGGTACCTTGTCTCTGCATGCTTTCGCCTAATACTCAGAAGTATAGCGTGCAGGAGTGTAATCGTGCAGGTGGTATCCTCGGTATCATGAACGAACTGGACAAGGGCGGTCTTATCCGCAAGGAATGCAAGCGCATCGACGGAAAGACACTTGGTGAACAATTGAAGAAATACGACATTACAGGTGCAAGCCTCGACCCAGAGGCAGACCGCATCTATCATAGCGCCCCAGGCAGAAAATTCTCTACCCAGATGGGTAGTCAAGATGCGCAGTGGGAGAGTCTCGACACCGACCGTGAGAATGGTTGTATCCGCAGTTTGGAACATGCTTACACCAAGGATGGTGGTTTGGCAGTGCTCTTCGGCAACATCGCACAGAATGGTTGTGTAGTGAAGACAGCTGGAGTGGCACCAGAACTTTGGCACTTCGAGGGTCCAGCCGTTTGCTTCGACTCTCAGGAAGATGCCTGCGAGGGAATTCTCGGCGGGCAGGTTAACTCCGGCGACTGCGTGGTGATTACTCACGAAGGTCCTAAGGGCGGTCCTGGTATGCAGGAGATGCTTTATCCTACCTCTTATATCAAGAGCCGTCACCTCGGCAAGGAGTGTGCCCTCATTACTGACGGACGTTTCTCGGGTGGTACATCCGGCTTGAGCATTGGCCATATCAGTCCGGAAGCTGCTGCAGGTGGCAATATCGGCAAAATCAAGGATGGCGACATCATCGTCATCGACATCCCTAGCCGCAGCATCAATGTAAAACTCAGCGATGAGGAACTCGCTGCTCGCCCACAACAGCCATTGAAGCGTAACCGTGTGGTAAGCAAGGCATTGCGTGCGTATGCCCAGAGCGTAAGTTCGGCAGACAAGGGTGGTGTAAGAATCATTGACTAATGAAATAGGGAATTTAAAAGAATTAACAGGGAAGTTAGAG
>CAVKLF010000148.1:0-3407 GCA_963657075.1 bacterium
AGATACTCCGCAATCACGAGTACAAGATTACCCTCACCAAGTTATCGAAGGATGCCGGCTACGCCAACTTCAATGATGCCGTTAACGGAACCCCGTCCAACAATGCCTTCGTTACCATCGACGATATCATCCCCGAGGTTTCCGACGGCACCCACAGTCTGTCCATCGACAATGGTACATACATCGTGCTGAATACAGGAGCTGAGACCAGCCAAAGCATCGCCTTCACCTACACAGGCGGAAGCGACCTAACGAACACTTCCTTCAAAGCCACATGGGTAGAGAACAATGGTTTGTCAAGCACAGACACCCCCACCATCACCTATGATTCAAGCAGAGGCAAGGGCGCCATCACTTACTCACTCTCCGAAATCGGAGAAACCTTGAAGACCGCGAAGCTCCAGCTACTCGACACCAAGAATGGATTGTCGCGCACCATCCACCTCTACAGTATCACGAAGTTTGACTTCAAAGCCACCTTCAAGAGCAGTGACAACGTAGAAAACAAACTCGGTGCATCCGCTGGCAGCACTGGTACTCTCACCGTCACCGTGCCCGAGGACTACCCCACCGAACTCCTCCCCGTGGAGTTCAAGATAGCGTCTAACGACATCAACCCATTGAACTTGGGCGTGGAGGTGTCATCGACATCAGATGTGGATGGTAGCGATAAAGACTCCAGTATCACCCCATGGAACTGCTGGTTTGTCTATCAGAAAACCGAAACCGGCACACAAGATATCACTATCAAGAACGTGCGAGCCGCCACCTCAGGCACCACTGGCAAGTTCTTCGTCAAAGCCAATTACTTCGGCGATCCGACAACCATCACGTTCACCTATCAATAAAGCACAGTTTATTCGGTTTTATATAAAGACAAATATTGCCAAAACATTGAGTTGATTACTTTTATTTAAAGAAGAAGCCCTTCTCTGCCGAAGTGATTCGGTGAGAAGGGCATTCTTGTGGATCCATTTATATGTTAAGCTATAGCTTAATCCTTGTTGCTGCGCTTACGTTTCAAGTGGTCTAGCTCTATCTTGCGCATACGCATATTCTTAGGCGTTACCTCTACGTACTCATCCTCACGGATATACTCCAGGCACTCCTCCAGGCTCATCACCGTCTTAGGGATGACGCGAGCCTTGTCGTCAGAACCAGAGGCACGCACGTTGGTGAGCTGCTTGGCCTTGGTTACGTTGATGACGAGGTCATTGTCGTGTACGTGCTCACCCACTACCTGACCGCCATACACATCCTCACCTGGGTCGATGAAGAACTTACCGCGATCCTGCAACTTGTCGATGGCATAAGCAAAGGCAGTACCTGTCTCCAGGGCTATCATGCTACCGTTGGAACGGCGGCTTATCTCACCCTTGTAAGGCTGATACTCCTTGAAGCGGTGTGCCATGATAGCCTCACCCTGAGAAGCGGTCAATACATTGGTACGCAGACCGATGATACCACGCGAAGGAATATCAAACTCGATATCCACACGCTCACCCATGTTGAGCATAGAGGTCATATCGCCCTTGCGGCGGGTTACCATATCTATCATCTTAGAGGCAAACTCCTCGGGTACGTTGATGGTCAACTCCTCTACAGGCTCACACTTCACGCCGTCTATCTCCTTGTAGATTACCTGAGGCTGACCTACCTGTAGCTCGTAACCCTCGCGACGCATGGTCTCGATGAGCACAGAGAGGTGGAGCACACCACGACCAGACACGATCCACTTATCGGTGGTATCCTCGTAAGGCTGCACACGAAGCGCGAGGTTCTTCTCCAACTCCTTGTTCAAGCGCTCCTGGATATGACGGGAAGTACAGAACTTACCCTCCTTGCCGAAGAAAGGAGAATCGTTGATGGTGAAGAGCATACTCATGGTAGGCTCGTCCACGGCGATAGGAGGCAGAGGCTCAGGATTCTCGTAGTCGCAGATAGTATCACCTATCTCAAACTTTTCCAGACCGATTACGGCACAGATGTCGCCAGAGTCTACATGGTCTGTCTTCTTGTGTCCCATACCCTCAAAAGTATGCAGCTCCTTGATCTTGGTCTTCTCCTGTGTACCGTCACGATGGCAGATTGTTACGTTCATGCCATCCTTCAGCGTACCACGGTGTACACGACCCACGGCGATACGACCCGTATAAGAACTATAGTCGAGGGATGTAATCAAGAGCTGGGGAGTACCCTCCAACTGCTTAGGAGCAGGGATAATCTCCACAATCTTGTCGAGCAGATAGTCGATATTGTCGGTAGGCTTGTTGTAGTCCTCACCCATCCAGCCATTCTTGGCCGAACCATATACTACTGTAAAGTCGAGCTGGTCCTCGGTAGCGTCGAGGTCGCACATCAAGTCGAATACCATCTCGTACACCTCCTCAGGGCGACAGTTAGGCTTGTCCACCTTGTTTACTACGACAATAGGTTTCAGTCCGAGCTGCAAAGCCTTCTGGAGTACGAAGCGAGTCTGGGGCATCGGCCCCTCGAAAGCATCAACGAGAAGGAGGCAACCGTCTGCCATATTAAGCACACGCTCCACCTCACCACCGAAGTCAGAGTGTCCAGGAGTATCGAGGATATTGATTTTAGTACCTTTCCAGTTGATAGACACATTCTTCGAAAGAATGGTTATACCACGCTCACGTTCCAAGTCGTTGGAATCGAGCACTTCGCCACTGTTATCCTGGCCGTCACGGAACAGCTTACCAGCGAGCATCATCTTGTCGACCAAGGTGGTCTTACCATGGTCAACGTGCGCAATAACTGCAATGTTTCTAATGTCTTGCATTTCCTTTACCTTAAAATACTTAATGAATTTGGGTGCAAAATTACAAAAAATATCGGAAAAATTTGCATAATCCATCGAAAAGTTGTAACTTTGCACCGCATTTCCCGAGAAACCACCGTGAGGAAGGTCTTGAGATGCACCATATTACATTCATATTATAAAACTTTAAGTTAATTAAGCTATGTATTTAGACAAAGCAAAAAAAGAAGAGATCTTTAGCAAGTACGGAAAGTCTAACTCTGATACTGGTTCAGCTGAGAGCCAGATAGCATTGTTCTCATACCGTATTGCTCATTTGACGGAACACGTAAAGAAGAACCGTAAAGATTATACTACAACACGTGCGTTGACACAGCTTGTAGGAAAGCGTCGTGCATTGCTCGATTACTTGTACGATCGCGACATCAATCGCTACCGTGCCATCATCAAGGCCCTCGGTCTTCGTAAGTAATCCGGCAATTGCCAAAAAGAAAAAATCCCACCGCTCGCCAGAGCAGTGGGATTTTTTCTTTTCCATATTTCAATATTTCCATATTTTAATATTTTAATCTTTCAATATTTCCCCCAGTGGTATCATCACAAAGTCTCTCTCCTTCATCAGCGGATGAGG
>CAVKLF010000149.1:0-3360 GCA_963657075.1 bacterium
TCCGTACAACTCGGTCTTCATATGACCTAAGGGTCACACGAAGACCTCTTTAGTTTTATGATGCTTGCCGGACATCCAAGTGTCTTAGCGTATAAAGTTATGAGAAAAGTACTACTCACATCGGCTCTCGCAGTCATGACCTTGGCTGCTGGCGCACAAACAGAGGTGGCTCGTCCTGCGGGTAAATTCGAGTTTGTCCCTAAAAATCTTACTGTAGATGGCAAGCCCATTCCTACCTCAATGGTCCAGGATGACGAGAACGGCAATTATGAATTCACCATCTACGATTCTTCTTTCAATAAGGAGAGAAGCTTCAGCCTTCCGATAAAGAAGTATACCTATACGCAAACTCAGTTGGAGGCACAGGCTCCTATCAGTAAGTCTACTGTGTTGGACAAGGATATCTACAGGAGTTATGAGGTATCGTGGTACGACTACACTACAGGTGACACGCTATCTATCTCGACATTCGATGACTGGAAGGCCTATGTAAGCGAGAGGTATGGAGCTCAAATGGTAGTGTTCACGGATGCTGAAGGAAATTTCGCTTACCATGAGTCTAATGATTATTGGTCGCGATTAGAAGGAACTCAAGATGATGGAGTAGTACTGCGTCAGGTGTATTATTACTATGATAAAAGCACTAAATCTGTAGTGTATTGTTCTGCCAAACTTCTTTGTCAAGTAAATACTGATAATCTCTCTTGGACAAAGGTTTCCTCTTCTGAGGGGGGCTATACATCCAGTCTAGCGTATACATGCTTGACAGATTACGATGCCAACTATAATGGGGATCCTTATCTTACCCAGGGACTCTTCAATAATGATGACAAGTTTGAGGCGGTGATGACGGCGTATAAGGAAACTTCTGCCGAGAATTACGATGACGGCACCGGCTTGGGTTATGGGAAATTTAGTATAGTAGGTGCAAGTGGTGATTCGGTTACTCTTCGTAAGTACGAGCAAGACAAATATTACGAGTCTTATGTGTCTGTTGTCAATGAGGATGGACAGGAGGTTGTAGCACTCCCAGAGACAAGCTATGAGCTTGGACTCAACAAGGTGGATGGTAAACTCTATATGACAGTGAGTGCTTACGAAAATGGTGAAGAACAAACCATCATTTACTCCGTAGACAGCACAAATACTTCCATTACAGAATTGACTCGCACCAAAGCCGTGAAATCAGCCAAGACTTTCAATCTTGCAGGTATGCAGGTTGATAAGAACGCCAAAGGCGTTGTAATTCAGCAGGGTGGCAAAAAGTACATCAATCAATAAAATCGGTTCAGGGGAGGTTGTCCTTCCACGGACTATCTCCCCTGAGCCCTTTTATTTGTCGGAAAAGCGTCTTTGAAATGCATTTTCCGACATTTATAGCTTTATATTTGTCGGGAAATGGGTTAAAAATTGTGTTTTCCGACAATTATACGAAAGTTTTCTTTATCTTTGCCTCCGTATTTCTAATAAGATTCATGAATATAGGAGGCTATTAATATGCTGATAGGCAGAAAGAAACAACAGGCAGAACTGATGGAAGCATACCATGCAGACGACTCAAAGTTTGTGGCATTGTGTGGTAGAAGACGTGTGGGCAAGACTTTCTTGGTGAAGCAAACCTTCAAAGATAAGTTCACGTTTTCTCATTCGGGCTTGGCCAATGGTTCTTTGCAAGAACAACTTTACGGTTGGCGCTCTTCGTTGGAGGATGCCGGACTCCATGTATCTTCTTCTCCCAAGCATTGGTTGGAGGCATTCGATATGCTCAAGGAATTAATCCGTCAGTCTGGAGAGGAGAAGAAAGTTGTCTTCATCGATGAAATGCCATGGATGGATACGCCGAGGTCTAAGTTTGTCACGGCATTGGAGTTTTTCTGGAATGGTTGGGCTGCGATGCGAGATGACGTGTTGCTTATCGTTTGTGGCTCGGCTACTTCATGGATAATCAATAAGATATTCCGCAATCATGGCGGTCTCCATAATCGGGTGAACTATCAGATTTTCTTGGAACCTTTCACGCTCCATGAGTGTGAGGAGTATAGTGAGGCTATGGGATTGGCTTATTCTCGTTACGACTTGCTGGAGGCTTATATGGTGATGGGTGGTGTACCTTATTATTGGTCGTTGCTGGAGAAGGGCAAGAGCTTGGCACAAAACATCGATGCTTTGTTCTTTGCCCGTCAAGGTGCCTTGCATTATGAGTTTAGGGAGTTGTATGACTCACTCTTCCGCAAATCTGAACCATATATAGATGTGGTAAATGTATTGGGAAGGAAACTTGGTGGAATGCGACGAGAGGAAATAGTGGCAGGCCTTGGCATCACTGACAGTGGAAATCTGTCTCGTGTGCTGGAAGACTTGGAACATTGTGGATTCATCATTCGCACCAATGCTTATGGTGCTAAAAAATATAATGCCATCTATCGTTTGATGGATAACTTCTCCTTGTTCTACTTGAAGTTCATGAAGGAGAATAAAACAGACGATCCTGAGTTTTGGTCTCACAATTATACTTCGCCTCTTCGCTATTCGTGGTGTGGCTTGGCGTTTGAGCGAGTTTGTTTCCTGCATATTCCTCAAATCAAGCAAGCTCTTGGCATTTCGGGGGTAGTGACCAATACTTATTCTTGGCAAGTGAAGGATGACGAGGTTTACGGCCCGGGTGCACAGATAGATATGCTGATAGAGCGTGCGGATAACACCATCAACATCTGTGAGATGAAGTTCTCGCAGAATGAGTTTGTGATAGACAAGGAGTATGATGCCAATCTTCGCCATAAGTTGGCTCGCTTTGGCGATAGTATCTCTCATCGTAAGACCTTACAACTTACGATGGTTACCACGTATGGAGTGGCACATAATGCCTATTGGAATCGAGTGCAGAGCGACGTGGTGGCAGATGACTTGTTTTTGTAAGCAATGACTCCCGACTCTTCAACCTATTCCCATGATTGGGGGCAATGGGGGGCTACTACAGCTTCTCCACGTCTCCCACAGAAAGAGATGTAGCGATGGAGACTTGTTCGGGCGTGAAGCCAGCGGCAAGCATACGCTTTGCCGTGGCAATCTTCTCTTCGTTAGCACCTTCTGCTCTTCCTTCCTGATAACTGTCATGCTGCAGACTTTTCTCCACTCTCACGCCGTCCCAGAATTTGTCGTATGCGCGCAACTCTTCTTCGTTGAACGCGGAAATCTTCACTTCTTCCAGTGCCTTGCTAATCTCCGGGTCGTTGAGCAAATCGGCGGGGACTTCCTGAGTGCTGGAGTCTATTTCTGTGAGGAAACGGAGCCAGAGCACCATCATGCGCTTGTCGGAGATGCTATGGGGCGTGAACTTGGGCAACTCGATGAATGTGAAGT
>CAVKLF010000150.1:0-3285 GCA_963657075.1 bacterium
AAAAATATAGTGGTGTCTTTCTGAAAAGGAGATGCTATATATGATAAGGTGACATGTAACTAAAAAGTATAAAGACAATGAAATCAACAATCGTAATTTATGGCTCTTCTACTGGTTCGTGCCAGTCGATAGCCGAGACCATCGCCTCTAAGTTGGGCGTGGAGGCTGTAGATGTAACAAGTATCAATGACGATACCATTGCAAGTCATGACAATCTTATCCTCGGTACCTCTACATGGGGCGCTGGCGAGATGCAAGACGACTGGTACGATGGAGTGAAGACCCTCAAAAGCGCAGGCTTGGCAGGCAAGACAGTAGCCCTCTTTGGCTGTGGCGACAGCGAGTCTTATCCCGATACTTTCTGTGGCGGCTTGAAGGAACTCAAGGATGCTGCCGTAGAGGCTGGTGCCAATGTGCTCGACGGTGTGTCTACCGATGGTTATACGTACGATGACAGTGAGGCTGTGGAAGACGGCAAGTTCGTAGGTCTGGCTCTCGATGATGTCAACGAGGACGATAAGACCGAGGAGCGCATCAACGCTTGGATCGAGGCTATTAAGCCATCACTTTAATCTTAAAATATTTCGGATAGTATGCAGCAGGAAATGACAATGCCAATCGACTTGAAGGTTCTGATGAATCATATATATGAATACAAGAAGGGCGTGCGCCGCATGGTGCTCTATACCTTCAACAAGAAATATGAGTCTTTTGCCATAACAAGATTGGAGCGTCAGAACATCGAGTACATTATTCAGCCAGTAGGCAACGACCGACTGAACCTATTCTTTGGCAAGCATGAATGTCTGGATGCTATCCGAATGATGGTTACCAAACCATTATGCCAGCTTTCTCCCGAGGAGGATTTTATCCTCGGGGCAATGCTGGGATACGATATTTGCGCACAATGCGAAAGATATTGTGAACGAAAGAAAAGAGCTTGCTAGTAAGATGCTGGCAAGCTCTTTTTAGTTCACAATTATTTTGCCAAATATATTTTTATGTGTACCTTTGCAGGCGCAAAAATCGAAGAAAATGAAGAAAAAAACTTGGAGAAAACAACATAAATGGCTAGGACTGGGCATGGGGATATTCATGCTCCTCTTTTGCGTGTCGGGTATTCTGCTTAATCATCGTTCGATGATTAAGGAAGTGAATGTGAGTAGGAAATACTTGCCCAGCCGATATGAGTTTCATGACTGGAACGGAGGATTGCTGAGGGGCACGACCGCCCTCGACAATTTTTCCACATCCGATTCGCTGTCAGCTCGTCGCTTGTTGTTCTATGGCAATGGTGGCATTTGGCTTACCGACTCCAGGGGCTCCTTCTTTAGAGATTTCAACAGCGGCTTGCCCAAAGGGGCCGACGATCGACAGATAAGGAATGTCGTGGTAACTGGTGGGACGATTTTTGCCGCTTCTCCATTTGGGCTTTATCGCTATGGTGAGCATGCGGCTTGGCATGAGGTGAAGATGCCTTTGGCAGATGGTGAGAAGTTGACGGATGTAACATCTCATGGCGATACCTTGCTGGTACTGAGCCGTTCCTATGCTTATGTGGCACTTCCGCCCTATACTACCTTCAGGCGCATCCAAATTCATGCTCCGCAAAACTATGACGGAAAGGTGACGGCATTCCGTACCGTCTGGTTGCTGCATAGTGGAGAACTCTTCGGGATAGCAGGCAAGCTGGTGGTAGATGCCATTGCCCTCATCCTGGTGCTGCTATGTATTACAGGTCTTGTCTTTTGGCGGAGACCGAGACGTAAAATATTGCTGCAAACGTCTCTTCGCTGGCATGATAAAATAGGAAGATATACCATCATACTCACGCTCTTGATAGCCCTGACGGGGTGGTGCCTTCGCCCGCCTGTGATGATAGCCTTGGTATTAAATAAGATACCAGCTCTCCCCGGTACTACGCTCAAGAGCGAGAATCCGTGGAACGACAAATTGCGCATGGTGCGATATGATGAGGCTGCGCACGATTGGCTTCTTTCTACTTCGGAAGGTTTTTATTCCTTGAATCTAGGCAAGGCTACGGTGAAGGCTATCACTGCTGCGCCGCCAGTCAGCGTGATGGGATTAAACGTGTTGCAGAAAGATGCGAAGGGCAGATGGCTTTGCGGTTCATTTAGTGGATTGTTTGTTTGGGACAGGAAGCAAGGGGCATCCATCGACTACTTTACAGGTAAACCTGCGCCGAAGAAGGCTGGTGCACCGTTTGGCAAAAAGGCTATTGCCGGCATGAGTCAGGATTTCGCCATTCATTCCGTGCCCCAACCAGTCATAGCAGACTATTATGAGGGCACATCCTTTGCCTCTCAGCCCGCGAGCATGAACCAACTGCCCATGTCGCTCTGGAATGTGGCGTTAGAGGTGCATAGTGGCAGAATCTTCATCGGTAGCATCGCCACCTACATCTTTATTTTCGTGATGGGCATTCTTGCCATCTGGTGCCTTTGGTCGGGCTTTCAGATTAGATTGGCGAAGAAAAGAAAATGACACAGATTAGAAATATAGAAATGAGAAAGGGAGCATGTCACTCGCTGACACGCTCCCTTTTAAGGTTTTGTTTCCAACCTTTTTGACATAGCTTTCTTAGAGAGGATACTCCTCGAAAGCATAGAGTACAGTACTTAAGTAACGCTCACCTGTATCTGGCAAGAGAGCGACAATCTTCTTACCCTTGTTCTCTGGACGCTTGGCTATCTCTGTAGCAGCGAATGCGGCTGCACCTGAAGAGATACCTACGAGCAAACCCTCGGTCTGTGCCAGGTCGCGACCTGCCTTGATGGCATCGTCGTTCTGTACGTCGAATACCTCGTCTATGTATTCGCCCGAGTATGTCTTAGGGATGAATCCTGCACCGATGCCCTGTATCTTGTGAGGACCGCTCTGTCCGCCATTCAGTACGGGCGATGTGGCTGGTTCTACGGCGATAATTTTCACGTTAGGATTCTGCTCCTTCAGATATTTGCCTATACCGGATATGGTTCCGCCTGTTCCAACGCCAGCCACGAAGATGTCAATCTCTCCATCTGTATCTGCCCAGATCTCAGGGCCTGTCGTGGCATAGTGCTTGGCAGGGTTGGCAGGGTTTTCGAATTGTTCCAGGATAACTGCGCCTGGTATGGAGTCACGGAGCTCTTCGGCAGCCTTGATGGCACCGGGCATTCCGTCCTTGCCGCTGGTCAGTTTTACCTGGGCGCCATAAGCCTTTACCAGGTTTCGGCGCTCGATGCTCATCGTCTCGGGCATGGTGAGGATGAGGTGGTAGCCCTT
>CAVKLF010000151.1:0-3261 GCA_963657075.1 bacterium
GCGCGAACCAACTCAAGAGCCTGGTTGAAGTTCAAGCCGTCCTCCTCGATGTAGTCGCAGAGACGCTGCAAGTTGCAGAGAGCAGCGTGACCCTCGTTGCAGTGATAGATATCCTTCTTGATACCCATCTTCTTCAGAGCGAGCATACCACCGATACCGAGCAGAATCTCCTGCTTGAGGCGGTTCTCCCAATCACCGCCATAGAGCGAGTGAGTGATAGGACGGTCGAACTCAGAGTTCATTTCATTGTCAGTATCCAAGAGATACAACTTGATACGGCCCACGTTCACCTGCCATACGTACGCATGCACCTGATAGTTAGTGTAAGGCACATCCACTACCAATGGATTACCATTCTCGTCATATACTCGCTCGATAGGGAGTGAGTTGAAATTCTGGGCATCATAGTTGGCGATCTGCTGACCATCCATGCTCAAAGACTGCTTGAAGTAACCGAATCTGTAAAGGAAACCTACAGCACAGAGATTTACATTGCTGTCGGAAGCCTCCTTCAAGTAATCACCTGCGAGCATACCGAGACCACCAGAGTAAATCTTCAACACCTGATTCAAACCATACTCCATACAGAAGTAAGCAACAGATGGACGCTTGGCGTCTGGCTTTACATCCATGTAGTCACGGAACATTTTATATACTTTCTTCACCTTAGCCATTGTGGTCTTATCCTTAACAATGGCCTCCTTCTGGTCATAGCTCAAACGCTCCAATAACAACACTGGGTTAGCATTAACCTTCTCGTACAAGTCTGGATCGAGGCTCTTGAACAAGTCACGACCTTCATAGTTCCACGCCCACCACATATTGTGAGCAATCTCGTCCAAGCACTTCAACTCTTCAGGAAGGCTAGACTTGATAGTTGTCTCCTTCCATTGAGGAGCATTTGCATAATCAGCTTTAATTTTCATTGTGTTTCGATTTATATTAAAGTATTAATTATCTTATTCTATCCCTAAACATAAATAGATGTAGCACTATTTCTTTTCCCCCCGAGCCTCGGCCTTGCGCAGAGCGAAATCGTAAGCATCGTAGTAGTACTCAATGAAGTGCTTCCAAAGAGCCTTTTCAGACAAAATCTCGGCATTCTTGCGACACTTGTTCACCTGAGTCTTGGTAAATCCAGAGTACTTGGCTACCGTGTCCTTAATAGCATCTGCCACCTCCGAATAGTTGTAGTCTGTACGCTTGATTACCTTCACACCGTCCTCTATCTCACTATAGCTGCCCTTCACAGTGTTGGCCCAAAGACCAAAGCCAGCGAGGTCTGTGGTGATGCAAGGCACCTTGAATGCCACAGCTTCCAACGGGGTGTAGCCCCATGGCTCATAATAAGATGGATAGATGCAGAGGTCATTACCAAGTACCACATCATAATAACTCTTGTTGATGATGCCGTCATCACCTGTCAAATAACAAGGCAAGAAGATGAGTTTCACCTTGTCCTCCTTATTATTCTGCATGTTAAAGTACTTCAGCATACCGAGCACATTGTCGTGACTCATATTATGCAACCAATGGGTAATGGAAGGCACCTCCAAAGGAGTGTCATACTTTTTACCACTATTCAGTCTATCCAAAAGATCCTGACGAGGATCTCCTACCCAACCGGGCACATCGATGAAGGCCAATACATTCTTCTTCAGATTTCCATCACGCAGCAAGCGGTTCATCGCCTCGATGTAAACATCGATTCCTTTGTTGCGGAATTCATATCTACCACTGGTCGACACGATGAGTGTATCATCATCCAAGTCTGTCCCCATCAAGGCATTAGCCACATCAAGCAAACGCTTGCGCGCCTCCTTGCGTTTCTTGTTGAAAGTAGTGGTCTTTGGCACGAAACTGTTGTCGAATCCATTGGGCAAGACAAAATCTACCGGTTTGTCCATCAGCTCCTTACACTCATTGGCGGTAATATCGCTCACGGTAGTAAAGCAGTCTACGTACATGGCTGTCTGCTTCTCGATAGAGTGCTTACTCTGCATATTGAGTTCCTGCGCCATTTGGTCGCCGTTATAAGCGAAGAGATAGTCGTAAAGAGGCTTATTATTACCAGCGATACTACGTCCGATGCTAGTGGCATGTGTAGTAAACAGGGTAGCTACCTCTGGCAAGTGCTTGTTGACATAAAGCACACCTAGTCCTGTCATCCATTCATTACCATGATAGATGACTTTTTTCCCATTGCCAATAACATGCTTATAGAAACTTTCCACCACCAATGCAGCGGCATAAGAGAACATAGAAGCTTCGTCGTAATCGCCATAGGCGTGAAGACTATCTACCTGATAATCCTCCCAAAGCTGTCCGTAGATTTGGTCTTTAATTTCATAATATGGCGTGAAGTCAACCAAGACCGCCACAGGCTCACCTGGTATGTTCCATCTACCTATCTTTATTTTCAAGCCCTCATTGAGAGCTTCTGTTTTCCACTCCGCATAAAGCGTATTATCCACAGAGAAATAAGGATTCACCTTGTCTCCCCAACAATCAGGCCCAATGAAGATTAGTTGGTCCTGCAATTTTTCTTTAAGAGTCTTAGCTCGTGTAGAAAGGACGGTATAGATACCGCCTACCTTATTACACACTTCCCAACTTGACTCTAGTATATAATCCGGAAATAATCTATTCTTTCCCATATAAAATACCAATAAAACACCGCAAAGATAACTAAATATTTGCAAAAAACGAAAGAAAAAGCAATATTATTCAAAAAAAATGTAGTTTTTTTGATATAAAGTAATAACTTTGTGCAGTAATTAGAAAAAGAAACATGAAAAAAAGACTTTTAACAGCATTTTTTTGTCTGTCTTGCCTATCATGTATAGCACAGACAGACAGCACTTTATTCAAGGGCAAAATCACCAACAAGGAGTATGATGTTTATTTCAACATAGACTTTTATGCCAAGAACCTGAAAGTTCCTGGACAGGAATTGTTTGGAGAGATGCCTGGATATTTCGGCGACAATAGAGACAGCCGAAAATGGCTTGTCACCGATGTAGAAGTAGAGGGAAAGACGGCTCACCTATCCATCGTCAACGACTATGGAAGCGAAGACTTAACTGCAGACCTTGTAGTTCTCCCCGATGGCAGCTATGAATTACGCCAAAAGGATGGAAGCAGCATGAAGATTGCACGCAACAGAAAATGGGTTAAGCTACCCCAAAAACTTAAATTTATCAAGCAATGATTGCTATATCGTTTATTTCTCGTATTTCCATGTTCCCCGTAAGCTAAGTG
>CAVKLF010000152.1:0-3231 GCA_963657075.1 bacterium
AGATAGACCGACTCATCGGCACTGCCCGAAGCAACAAGGTGAGCGTGGCACTCGGTTTTCAGGAGCTGCCGCAGTTGGAGGCAGACTATGGCAAGGTGGGTATGCAGAAGATTATCACCACCGTGGGCAATGTCGTGTCGGGTTCGGCACGCAGCAAGGAGACGCTCGAATGGCTCTCCTCTGACATCTTCGGCAAGGTGGTGCAACTGAAAAAGGGTGTGACCATCGACCGTGACAAGACCTCCATCAATCTCAATGAAAATATGGACAGTCTGGTGCCGGCAAGCAAGATTTCGGATATGCCTACGGGATGGATATGCGGTCAGACCGCCCGTGACTTCGTGAAGACCAAGACCGGGCGCAAGGGTGCGATGAACATTCAGGAGAGCGAGGAGTTTCAGACGAGCAAGTTCTTCGCCAAGACCGACTTCGACATGAAGGCCATCAAGGAAGAGGAAGCCGGCTATCAGCCCCTTCCGAAGTTCTATACCTTCAAGAGTCGGGATGAAAGGGAGCGCATCCTTTACAAGAACTTTGTTCAGGTTGGCGAGGATGTGAAGGCAATGATAAAGACCATACAGCAATACAAAGTGAAATGAGAACCATCATACTATCCATTCTATTGGCGATTTCTGCGTTCCATGTTCGGGCGCAGAATGCCATCATGCGCTTGCCGCCCTTCGAGCGAGCGGTGCGCATCATCAAGTATTACGAGGGTTGGCACGACATCCGCAAGAACTATCCCTACATCGGTTGGGGACACTGCATCCAGCCGCACGAGCGCAAGAGGTTCACCCGAAATCTCACCATCAAACAAGCGGACTCGCTCCTTCGAGCTGACCTCACGAGCTTCTGCTCCCTCTTCCGTAAGTACGGTAAAGACTCTTTGCTCCTCGCTGTCCTCGCCTATAATGTCGGTCCATACAAAATCCTTGGCGACAGGAAGCACCCCAAGAGTCGCTTGCTCCAGAAGATTGAGCGAGGCGACTGCAATATCGAAGAGGACTACCTTGACTTCTGCCGATGGAAAGGCAAACCCATAGCCTCTATCCGACGGCGGCGTATGATGGAGTTCACCCTGCTACATAACTTAGTTGGCAAAGTATCTTAGGATAGTTGCGCAAGCCGGCAATACTTCCTAAGATACTTTGTATAACCAATATGGTGATTCTTTCAGAATATTATCCCGCAATGATATTTTACAAGGACTTCTCTGTTCGGTTCCGAGAAACGAACTGAAGAGCCCTCTCTTACAACATCAACCGTCAACAGAACCAATCCTGCCCAATCGCTCCAGTATGCCATTTTAAGAGTGGCTTTGTCATCTTGTACAACAACATCCGGCAGCAATCTATCGATGTCGATTTCTAAAACTTGCTGCTTAACACGCATGCGTCTGTCTGCATCTTGGAAAAGTTTGTCCAAAGACTCTTTGCTATAGATGTAATGCTTGGTACCATAACATGCATGCCATGTCATTGGCATAAAATCGGGAATGCAGTTCAGTAGCCATGCTTGCATGATGCCTTCGCGAGTGAATGGAACCTTGAAATAAGGTAAAGGTGAAGGAACGTCTTTCGCCTCATCCCATGACAGTAAGCTTTGTATATATTGCGAGTCGTTATAAGGAACATGCACGTCTTCCTTAGCTTCCCTTGTTATCTTCGTCTCAATAAAGCCTAAGAGTTTCATCTTGACTCCTTGTTTTGGTACATATTTCTTTTGAGTAGGCTCATATTGGTCGGTTGACTTTTCTTTACAACAGTAGATTCGGAAACAGCTTCCATGGTCATCACCTACTTGAAACGCATCCAATTCGTAACCCTTCTTGATTTCCAAGAGATTTAGTTGGTTGGCAACAGGCGTCAAATTGTCAAAACACCTGAAGTTGCACTTTCCCATGAAATCCTCAAAGTCTTGGCACATCTCTCCCAAAGAATCATACTCCTTCTTACGGTCATCCAGTTTTTTATGCTGGCCATGAACCGATCCCGTCATCCATAGCCACCCACTAATGGGATCACCTTCTTCAATAGTTTCAAGGAAGTCTTTTCTGAAATACAAAGGAACGGAAACTGCCAATTCACCGTCATCCGTTTCCCTACGGCAAACGGTAATGTCTGCCTTATGGAAATCAACACCCAGGATAGAGGCATCGGCGATGTTGGTTATCGGCGACTGGAATTCTGCTTCATCTGGTGCTTTCTCGTCTGTATTGAGATAAGCCACAAGCTGGGTCAAGTCAAAGTGGATAGGTTTCACTTCTCCATTTTCGTCATATTCCGGTTCCTCTCCAGTCTTAGCCTTAAAATCAATTGCCTGTTGCCCTGTAAAATCAAATCCACGTTGTCCCAGCTTTACATTCATGGCCAATGCAGAAAGGTCTATTTCTATTTCGCAACCCTCCACGTAGTATGACTTGTTCAAGTAATAGTCTGTTGCAAAGAATGCGAAATCAAATTCACCAATGGAACAAATAACTGTGGCTTCGATATGATTGAACCATTCGATGACACGCTCTATTTTCACACGATAAGTCCGTCCTTTCATGACAGGATAAATCGATGCGAACTCATTGGTAGCCTCCTTGGGGTTATACGCAATGGTAGTCAGCAGGGCGATGTCTGTCGTTCCATAATAAAGTGAAACAATATCCGTCGGTTCATTATCCATCGTATCAGAAGAGAAACTTGTGTGAGATTTCTGCCAAACAATAGACTGACCTACAACTTGCTGTAGGTGTTGTTTCATGAATTTATCTGCTTCCATGATGCCATCTATATGGTCACCATGGTTTTGATATAGTTCGTTCTTGCTATTTTCTTCCATGTTGCTTGATTTGTGGGTTCAACAATCTGGTTGCAAAACTACAAAAGACTTGTGCAACCATTCTGCACAAGTCTCGTTGAAATATAAGTGCCGCCAAAGTCGCACAGTCACCTCATTGATACATGGCAGCTATCTTCTCCGCCATTTCCTTCATCTTCATTCTCATAGATGCCGGCTTAACTATCTCGATGCCGTCACCAAACGAGCGGATAAGAGAGAAGAATTCATAGTTGGGCTGTACTTTGAGCGTTATCTTCCATTTTCCGTTGTCCAGACGTTCCGGGCGAGTGCACTGCGACTCATGCAGCGGTTTGGTCACGATATAACCGAATGCCTTGTCGGTTACATGCAGTTCCACTTCCTCTACAGGTTCGCTCGTTACCGACACGCCAATCACATCGC
>CAVKLF010000153.1:0-3222 GCA_963657075.1 bacterium
CATCACCAAGTTCTCGCAGCTCAGCATCTTCAGCGAGCTGAACAACATCACCAACATCTCCATGAGCGACGCATACGCCGGCATCTGCGGCATTACCAAGGAAGAGCTGCTCACGCAGATGAAGGGCGACATCGAGGAACTGGGCAGGAAAAGGCATCTGGAGAAGGAAGAGGTGGTGAACAAACTCAAGGAAAACTACGATGGCTACCATTTCTCCGCCTTCTCGCCCGATGTGTTCAACCCGTTCAGCCTGCTCAACTGCTTCTCTTGGGGGAAATTCGGAAGCTACTGGTTCTCCTCAGGCACGCCCACCTATCTCATCAACATGATGCGAAAGTTTAATGTGCTACCCACCAACCTCGGGAAGATGTATGCCAAGGATACAGCCTTCGACGCTCCCACGGAGAACATGACCTCCATCACACCCCTACTCTACCAGAGCGGCTACCTCACCATCAAGGATTACGACGAGATGTCGGAGCTCTACACCCTCGACCTCCCCAACAAAGAGATCAAGGTAGGCCTCTTCGAGAGCCTCCTGCCCAACTATCTGGAGGGAATGTACGCCCAGAACGGCGGCGTCACCGTAGCCCGGATGTCGGTGCTCATCCGCGAGGAAGACATGGACGGCGCCCTGCACCTGCTCCAAGACTTCCTGGGCACCGTGCCCTACTGCCACGTCACCAACTACGAGGGCCACTACCAGCAGATGCTCTTCATCATCTTCTCGCTCCTCACCGACTACCTGGTAGACGTAGAGGTGCACACCCCCCACGGCAGGGTAGACATCGTGATGGAGACCACCACGCGGCTCTACATCATCGAGCTAAAGCTGAACAAGGACGCACAGACCGCCCTGCAGCAGATCAACCTCAAGAACTACGCCCAGCGTTTCGCCCTCTGCGGCAAGCCCATCACCAAGGTGGGCATCAATTTCGACGCCACCCGGGGCAACATCGAAGACTGGGAGATAGAGGGATAAGCTACGACTTGCAAGAGCAAGGCATCCTATTATTCATATCATCTTAGCACCTATGAAAAAGTATTTAGACCCGAAAGCCGACTTGACATTCAAGAAGATATTTGGTGAGCACAAAGACCTGCTCATCAGCCTCATCAATGCCCTGCTGCCACTTGGCGACGACGAGCAGGTAGAAGAGGTGGAGTATCTCACCCCCGAGCTGGTGCCCGACAACTATGTGGGCAAAAACAGCATCGTAGACGTAAGATGCAAAGATGCCCGGAACAGACAGTTTCTGGTAGAGATGCAGATGCTCTGGACACAGGCTTTCCAGCAACGGGTGCTTTTCAATGCCTCCAAGGCCTTTGTGCGCCAGCTCGGCAAGAAGCGCAAGTTTGAGACGCTACAGCCCGTGTACTCCCTAAACCTGGTAAACGAGGTGTTTATGCACGACTACCCCGACGAGTTTATCCACAACTACAACATCGTGCACGACCTGCACGACGACAAGGTGATCGAGGGATTGCACTTCACCTTCATCGAGCTTCCCAAGTTCCAGGCCCACTCCATCGAAGAGAAGAAGATGGCTGTATTATGGCTCAAGTTTCTGACAGAGATAGACGAGAACACGACCCATGTGCCCCAGGAGCTACTCGACAATCCACAGACGAGCAAAGCATTGGAAAACGTAGAGGAGTCGGCCATGACCCAGGAGGAGCTATGGGCATACGATGACTTTTGGGACAAGCTGGGGGCAGAACGCCTGCTGTTTGTCGACTCCAACAGAATAAGTCTGGAGAAAGGAAGAGAGGAAGGTCGTGCAGAGGGACGTGCAGAGGGGCGTGCCGAGGGGCGTGCTGAGGGTCGCGCAGAGGGCCATGCCGAGGGCGTCTCTGAGGAGAAAGCAGCCAGTGCCAAGCGATTCCTCGCCCTAGGACTTTCCCCCGAGCAGGTGGCCCAAGGCACAGAAATGTCGCTAGAAGACGTACTGAAGATCATGAAGGGAGAGTAATACTCTATAAAAACATTTTATCCGCAAGGGCGAGAAATAATTTTGCTTGGACCAATAAGTTCGTTACGGAGTGCGGTCTATTTTAGTAATTCTGCCTGCAGCTCGTTATACAGATCCACAGGCCCCAAGTGCCAATACTTGGTGCTCTCGGTAGCCAGCTTCTTGTAGAGCTGGGAATGATAGATGCGGCTGATTGCTTCCGTCAGACTGATGCCTTTGTCTTCGGAGAGCCACGGTGCGAGCCAGCCTATTTTGCACGGCAGCAGCAAATAAAGATTGTCCTGTGTTATTGTTGTACTCATCGCTCTATTTTTATTGATTCCACAAAACGTATGGCCTCCAATGCCCTCTCCGTATGGAAAAGATATTGGTCAACCAATTTGTATGTCTTCAGTTCCTGTATGAGCGTGGGCATGCTGATGATGCCTCCCTCATAGAGTACGAACTGGGTATATACGCTATCATCTGCCACCGGGCCATAAACGATGTCGTGGCCGTGGGTAAATCCTCTTTCGGTACGGTTCTTCATCACGAAGTTGACCCATTCCTCGTCAGGTTTCTCGAAGATAAGCGTGTCCAAGCGGTTGATGGCATCATCGTCCAATTCGTAGATGTTTATGTAGCCAACGGCCACCTTGTTGTCGTCCATTCTTCGCCTAACCCATTTCTCCGCCTGCTCATACGAGGTGGTGGTATAGAACCCCGCGCCATAGTCGAGCGAGCGGTTGGGCTGGCGTATCTCGGGGCGGCAAACCACCTCGATACTTCCATGATATATCTTGCTCATTTCTTCCTCCTGTTTATCATTTCGTCAATTTCCTCCACTAACCACTGCCCGCCTTGGGTGTGGAGAACCTCATAAAACTGGCAGAAATGCTCGGCTATGCCGTATTGCTCGAAGAGGCTCACGGCCTCGTCCGTGGTTATTCCCTTTGCCTTTGCATACTGCTCGATGCAGAACGACAGGAACACCGCCCTGTCTTGTTGCTCTTTTCTTGTCATTCCCATTTCATTCCTTATGATAAATCTTGATGCAAAGATAATAAATTCCCCGTACAATAGCACAACATCTGCGATATTTTATTGTTTTGTCTCGGAATTTAACACATCCCCAGCCACAAAAGTTCAGCCACGAAGACGTATCAGATGCGTTTCGTGGCTGAACTTTTTATGCGATTTACTTTTTTACTGAAAACAAAAATAGCTTGGCCATTTAGCCAAGCTATTCTTGTTTTTAGAGGCTGGAGCC
>CAVKLF010000154.1:0-3209 GCA_963657075.1 bacterium
ACAGGACTACAAGGATTACTGGCCCGACCCAGATATTCGCCGGCATTGCGATGCCTGCAATCTTAAGCCCTGCGACTGCGATTATCGAGGCCACGAAAAGTCCAAGAATGACCTTCACCAGCCAGAAATGCATACAGTCCTTGACCTTGTCCCAAGTCGATTGTTCTTCAGGCGGAGTGAGAATGTTCACTCCGTACTTCTCGCGGCTTTCAAGCACCTGCTCGTCCGTCAAGCCAGAATAGTGGTGTTTTTGTTCCATTGTATAGATTTTTAATAGTTTATTATTCCTTAATTCCTTAATTTTGATTGATAGTTGATGCCCTGCTTCAGGTATGTATTCAGCATAATGACTCCGACAAATGAAATCCCGAAGGCCACGATTGCAAGAATAAAATTCTGTCCAACTAGGGTGTCATATAGACCATGCAGAATTGCTGGAATTAAAAACGCCAAGGCATAAAGCGACAATCTATATTTCGGGTATAGTTTTGCAAAGGCTATGAAATAACCTGCAATGCCACACCATATTGCGTGCATAAATGGAAGGCTGGTCAGTCGTGCTATATTATGAAAGAACGAGTTTGTATAATCGAGTGTTGAATTCATACCTAACTGATATTGCACTCCCTCAAATACGCCAAAAGCAATTCCAGACATTAATCCATAAAACACGAGCGTTTGCGGTATTTGTGGCTCTTTCGCCCTTGCAGTTATAATCAGCAAAGGGAGCATCTTGGCAAGTTCTTCTGTTATTCCGACTCCAAGAATAAACCCGACCGCACTCAATGGAAACGGTTGTCCCAGTAATCTGTAAAACAGATTTAAATTGGGTAATCCAAATATATTCCAAGCGACAAAAACGAATATCTGCTCCAAGAAGAATATAGTTACCGTAGTTTTTATCGAAACCTGAGGTGTCTTGAAGATATAGTAGAAGAACAGTCCCCAGATTATGGAAAAATACAGCGAGATGAAATAAAAAGTCCCCCAACTACCAAACGGGATGAACATCAGTATCGACGGAAGCATTCCTACCAATGCAAGTATGATAAGGGTTCTATCCTTCATCCACTTATTTGAAAATATTGTCCCCTTCGGAAAGATCAACTCTCCACCAATATCCTTAAGTTGACGGAATATATTACCTTTATGGGCTACCTTTGTCTTGATATGTACCCTTTTAAGAAACTGCTTAACTGAATTTATTTCTCCAGTATCTACATCGCAGGCTTGGTCGCATAGAAGAATCTGACCAGAGCTAACATAATTAGCGATGGTTCGCTCATCATAAGGACCAAACCTTTGATTATTTCGGATTACATAGATATTCATGCGTTATCCATAAATGTTTCTTCCTTTGGGATCTACGCCATAATCATTTTCATACTTATCACCATCGGCAAAAAATTGCATGATAAGGACATAGATATTATATAGTGGTATAAATAGTGTCAGAATATGTATCCCCGATAAATTGCGATCGTGAAAGCGTTTGCATAGTTGAGCCCACCAAAACCATAGAAGCAGTATGTATAGCAACCCTATCAAAGGCATTTCGTCAATCTCTACATTTATCCAAAACGCTATGACCACATAGATGATAAATGAAAGACCAAATTCTAGTCGTCTAATGCGCCCATTAAACGAGAACGGATGTCGGAACATCTTTTTCTTTTCTGCCTCACTTTGACTTGATGGTGATACTGTCGGAGCAACAGGTTGAGGCTGAACCGTAGTTGGAGCAGGGGTAGACACTGTGTCCGTATGCTTTGTCAAATCAATATTGCCTCCACATCGACAATATGAGTCACAGGACCGCGAGTCAAATGACGGAACACCTCCAAAATGAGAGCATTGTCCATATGTATCATATTTGGTGCAGTTCGCGCACTGGTCTTTTATCGCCATGGGTTAATTGTTAATTAGTTGAACAACTATTAATCTACCACCTTGGCTCTTATCGAGCAGTATTTGCCTACCGTCTGTCAACGGCACAAATTGGTCTATAGGGATTGGCTTCTTGTCTGTGACATCATACATGTCAGGCAAACGGCGGTTGATAAGAATCCACTGACCATTGTAGAAGTGGAAATCACCGACAGGTTTCTTATCATCCGCACTAGTCTTCTCGTTAGCAGCCACAAGGTTGTTGGAGTGCCAGCGGTAGAGGGTCTGCTTGTCATAGACCATAAGACGGTAACGCTCCGATATGAACTTGCCGTGAGATGGTGCATAGTAGAAATTCAATATCGGCAACTGTCCCTTATACTCCGTTCCACAGAATGGGCAACGGGGCTTCGTCGTATTGTCGAACACATACCAATGCGCCTCGCACTTCGGATTCTGACAGGGCTGCACCAAGTCGCAAGTCTTCACCAACGCCTCTTCCCATTGCAAAGCAGATGGACGAGCAGACGGATTGTGAAGTCCATCAATGAATGCCTTGTCGAAAAGTTCCTTCAAATATGGGCCACAAATGGTATAAGGCATCTTGGCGGGGTCTCCCTGTGGAAGCTGTGACTTCGCTAACTGGTCTGCCTTCACGCGATTAGTCTTATCACTTGGATGCTCTATGAATAATGCATGAGAGCCATAGCGCATATCATCATCCTTCTGTGGGTCATCAATATCCCAAACTTTTCCTCCGTCCAAAGGATGGCGGTTGAGCAGGAAGGTGTAGATAAGCACAGCAAGTGCATGACGGTCAGTCTCTATCTTTGGAAGGTTTTTTTTCGGGTCATCCACTTTGAGCGTTTTGGTGGCAAGCACTTCTGGAGCTATAAAGCCTGGTGTGCCGACCACTTCTGGTGGAAACTTATGCGGAACCACCAAACCGTCACAGTCTATGATACAGGCATTGCCGCTCAGAGGGTCAACCAGCACATTATTATATGACAGGTCTGAATGAGCGAGGCCTGCAGCATGAAGTCGGCGCATGGCGCGTGCAATCTTTAGACACATGTGAAGACGGTCAAGGAAAGTTCCCTTTTGGTCTGCTGGCACAAATTTATTGATAAGCTTTGCCGATGAGAACCATTTACCGTTCTTCTCCTGTCCGTTCTTTATGAATGGCCATGAATCTGCCACACCACTGAAGAAGAACTTCTTATCGTAGAAAGGAATGACGATACCCGTCAATCCCTTCCATTCCACTATCTTTGTGGGCCACGCAAAGAACTGTTTCCAATAATCACCGATACTATCAGAAG
>CAVKLF010000155.1:0-3009 GCA_963657075.1 bacterium
TAATTGTACATTCTTAATTATACATTATTAATTATACATTGTACATTATTAATTATTTCTTCCCACTCATGGCATTGGCGAACTCGTGCGCATTATCCTGCGTCTTGGAGAGTTCGGCAGCCTCGGCAATCTTCTGGTTGTAACGCTGCAAGGTAATAGGCTTGATCTGCTGACCATCGGTGAGCTTGGTGATGCCATTCACTACGATGCGGTCGCCTACATTCAAACCGGAGGTGACGATATAATTCTTGCCGTCGTCTTGTGGATTGACCTTGATCTCGGTATATTTCACCTTGTTATCCTTGGTTACAGCATATACGAAGATCTTGTCCTGTACCTGAGAGCAAGCCTCCTGTGGGATGACGATAGCGCCAGTCTGGTCGTTAGGGATGACGATCTGGCCTGCACCACCACTCTTGAGGAGTTTTTCGGGGTTGGCGAAGTGAGCAATGAGTGATATCGCACCCGTAGAAGAGTCGATGACGCCACTCATCTTCACCACCTTACCTGGGTGATTATAGAGGGTACCGTCTGCGAGTTGCAACTTAACGGCTGGGAAAGCTGCGATGGCAGCCTGCATATTGCCATTGGCCTTGGTCATGTTCAGAATCTGAGACTCTGACAATGAGAAGAACACCTCCATGGTGCTGATGTTGGAAACGGTGGTAAGAGCCTGGCCCGATGCGCTCACCAAGGCACCCTCCTTGAAAGGAAGACTACCAACGATACCTGCAGAAGGACTCTTGACCTGGCACCATGCCAACTGCTCCTTGGCAGAAGCCAAAGATGCCTCAGCCTGAGCCACCTGAGCCTGGGCTGTGGCCAAAGAATTGGCAGCAGTAGAAAGTTCGTACTGACCGATAATCTTGCTATCAAACAACTTCTTATTGTTCTGGTAAGTCAACTTGGCGGTATTCATCTGAGCCTTGGCGGTATTGACAGCGGCAGCAGCCGAACGCACGGCAGCAGCATACGTCTCACTATCGATGGTAAACAAGGTTTGTCCGGCAGACACCGTCTGACCCTCGTGTACATACACCTTGGTGATGAAGCCCGACACCTTAGGACGAACCTCTACATCCTGAATACCCTTGATAGTAGCAGGGTAAGTGGTCTGGAGAGCGGCATTGGAAGAACCGATGGTGCTGACAGCGAACTCATCGTCGCCGAAATCAGGCAGACCACCCTTCTTGCTTCCGCCACCACATGATGTCAAAGTTGCGATAGCCATGATAGCCGCAACAAACAAAACGTTTTTAATTTTCATACCTATTTTATATTATTAATTATATTATATTAAATTGCATACCTTATGATATCTTCCACTCGATACCATCCCACAGTCGAAAACCCCAAGCGCTCTTCGGGTTTTTAAAAAATCGCTGCAAAATTACGAATAATATACGAATAACGGCTCGCAAGGAGCCGTTATTTAACAAAAATTACTTTCTATTTTAAGTTTTCTGATATTCCCAATCCCATATCTTTTGCCTTCTGCATGAGCAAGGCCAGCAAGGGTTCGCGCTCGTTGGGGACACGATTGTCGAGCACGGCGTCCTTGAGGGTTTGCTTGAGGGTGCCCACCTCGCGACAAGGCTTGAGATGAAACATCTCCATAATCTCATTGCCATCGATACAGGGCTGAAGGAGACGCTTATAGTCGCGCTCCTGCAGGTCGGCGAGCTTTTCGCGCACCATTCTGAAATTGTCTAGAAACCGCTGCTTGCGCACTTGGTTTTTGCTCGTGATATCCGCCTCGCAAAGCGTCATGAGGTCGTTGATGTCATCGCCGGCATCATTGAGCAGACGGCGCACTGCGCTATCCGTGACTTCCTCATCGGCTATCACGATGGGGCGCATGTGGAGTTCGACCAGCTTCTGCACATACTTCATCTTGGCATCCATGGGGAGTTTCATCCTGCGGAAGATGCCAGGAATCATCTTTGCCCCAATGATGTTATGGCTATGGAAAGTCCAACCGATATGGTTGTCCCATCGTTTGCTCTTGGGTTTGCCGATGTCGTGGAAGAGTGCCGCCCAGCGCAGCCAGAGATTGTCGCTATGCTTGCAGACATTCTCCAGCACCTCCATCGTATGGTCGTAATTGTTTTTGTGGGCACGGCCATTGCGAGTCTCCACCAGGTCCATCAAGACCAGTTCGGGCAAGATGAGGTCGAGCAGTCCGGTATCCTTGAGGTAATAAAAGCCACTGCTAGGATGCTTGGAGAGCATGATCTTGTTTAGTTCGTCGGCAATGCGCTCGCCACTGATAATCTTCAGCCGATCGGCATTGCGGGAGAGTGCCTCATAGGTTTCGTCCTCTATCTGGAAATTGAGTTGGGTAGCAAATCGGATGCAGCGCATCATACGCAACGGGTCGTCGGAGAAGGTGACGTCGGGGTCGAGCGGGGTGGCGATGATGCCATCCTCCAGGTCGTAGACACCATCGAAGGGGTCTACGAGTTGACCGAAGCGGTCCTTATTGAGGCATACCGCCATCGCATTGATGGTGAAGTCGCGGCGATTCTGGTCGTCCTCCAGGGTACCATCCTCGACGATAGGCTTACGGCTGTCGCGCTGGTAGCTCTCTCGGCGCGCCCCCACAAACTCCACCTCCGTATCGCGGTACTTGACCTGCGCTGTGCCAAAGTTGCGGAACACGGAAAGATGCGCCTTCTTGCCCAGCATCTTCTTGAGTTGGGAAGCCACCTCGATACCACTGCCCACCACGACGACATCAATATCGTTGGAAGGTCGCTGGAGAAAAAGGTCGCGCACATATCCACCCACCACATAACATTCCACAGACAGCGCATCCGCCGCCTCAGAAATCTGATGAAAAATATCCTTATCCAATATCTGTGCCAATTCGGCATCGGTCAAAATTCTCATTATCTCTATCGTTTTTAAAACAAAAAAAAGACACTAACTAAAAAGCTAGTGTCCTGATAATGGTAGCGGGGGTGGGACCCGAACCCACGACCTCCGGATTATGAATCCGACGCTCTA
>CAVKLF010000156.1:0-2967 GCA_963657075.1 bacterium
CCAAGATATTTTGGTCAGGAGAGGTTGTTCATCCACGGACTATCTCCCCTGAGCCCTTTCAAAGCCTTTATAAAATCAGCTTGGGAAACACCCAAGACCCCTAACGGATTGCTTGCAGAATCTTCTGAATACAAATCAGCGACCCTCAAACTGCGTACTCCTCTTTCCTCTGCATATTTGTATAAGAAATAAGCAATACCTACGGATGATATTTCTGAGCAGTATTGTCTTCTCAAGAATTTGGAGTCTTCCGTTTCTCCCCATCTCAAATGTTCGCCCAAGGGTGAAGAATTGATGGTTTGAAGCAGCGCTCTTACAGCATTGGCCACAGTTTTTGCAGAGGAGTCTGGATATTGTTCTATGATGGAACTTTCCAAAGTTTTACTATCAAACAATTGATTAGGCTTAACGTTGTTGGCAAACCAATTAACAACAAATGAATGATAAGACAGATTAACAGTAATAACCTCCCAAATCTCATCTTGGAAATCAGCATAGTTATCCATCAACAATTTGCCTAATTCTGTCAGAACATTCTTTGCGTCAGTTATTTCTGCATCCTTCAACCATGCCTTAAAACCATCCTCTTGGGCTGTTCCCAAACTATTGTTTCCCCAAAAGTCATCAGGGAAACTCGAATATTCAGAAAGCCACTCGTTTCTCAGACCAAAAGTTTTGTAGCCCTTAATCTTTGCATTTAATTTCTTATCCATATCAGTAATCATTCTTACACTATCTGCTGCAATGCAACCTCTGTCATGTGCATTGAAACACTTCAGACAATGAATACATTTATTTTTATCAATACTCACATTCGGGGTAACCTGCAAGGCACCTGTTGGACAATCCGCCTCGCAAACTTCACAATGAACGCAATAAGCACTTTTATAGACTAATCGCTTCAACAAATAACCAAACTGAGGGTTTGTGCTTATGCCAGTGACGCAGAACTCTATGGAGTCCTCTCCTATATTCATTATAGAAAAATCATATAGTCTCTTTTTGTAGTTAAGAGAACCTTTCACCTTGCCATCCACTTCATTTACAGAATATTCCCCTAAAGCAAACATCCATGCAAGCAAACCATTATTGGCGTGTTCAATCTTAGCAATTAAATCCGTTGGGTGATTTTTGAACAAAACCTTTGCTTTGACAATATCCTTACCACCTATAGCCTTTATCTTCCACTTACGCTCGCTCAGATAAGATTTCGTATCATGGATGCCTACATATTTCGACCAAGAAGAAAGTTTCTCCATAAATGGTGCTGCACTTTCCTCAAACCTTCGACTAACAACCATATCATCCCATGTTGTTGCAAAAGGACATACCAAACACCCCACACGCGCCTTTCCGTACCTGTAAGCAACATTTATATCCAAATGTTGCTCAAAGAGATACTAGAATATCTCAACTGTATTCCAATAAAGAATGGGGTGCGCATTATATACATTAGTGTGCTTGCCCTTTCCTTTACGCAGGTAAGCACTTCGTTTGGTGCTTTCTTCTGCCCTCACTCCATCGAAAGTCAGAATCTTTGCCATCTTATCATCTCCGCTCCTCAACATCCTGTAAAGGGGCGCAGTCTTCATCACCGAGCAGCACCAACGGTGGGTGTCGCTTGGCGTACCTATCTTGTCCCAGTAACTCAACACACTGTCGTGGTTGCGTGCCAAGGAGAACTTCAGATCGGGAAATTTCTCTTTGTATTGCTTCTGTATCTTCTCGTAAAGCTCCAAGGAAGGAGGCAACTCATAGCCTGTGTCACTATAAATCACCTCAAAGTCGGTGCTGGGGATGGCACGGGTACATAAGTCGAGAACCACTTGGGAGTCCTTGCCTCCTGAGAAAGAGGCGATGAACTTGTCTATCTTAGTGGTTTGGTAAACTCGCTTCCCTGCATTGTTGGCATCCTCCAACGGCATAATGTCGAACGACTCGCAGTCTTCCTTCACAATCGCCATCTTCCGCTTGGTCTTCTTTTCCACCTGTTGCGCCAACGCCTCGAAGTCCAAGATGTTGGCGGCAGCTGCTTGAACAGTCTTGCGGGCACGAGCATACTGCTCATACGTCTCGTGTATGAACTCTATCGCCTCGCTCTCCAACAAGAACATCATATCCTTGTTGCGCTCCAACATGGCTTTCACATCCACAGGCTCCAGCACCAAGTTCTCTGCGGAAGGCTGCAACACGATCGTCGCCGCATCATAAATGTTGGCACCCTTCGCCTCGAACACCAGTTCACCTCTGTAATAATATTGCTTGTTGACAGCCCAGAGCAATGGTTCCTCGCAATGCGGATATTGCCAACCCATCTTGTCAAGCCCCAAGAGATCCAGCTCCTCATGGAACACAGGTCTTGGAGATGTGCCCAGCACACCTTCCACGATACGAGAGTGCAGTAGCACTCCATTCACCTCCTTGTCCCATGTTATTTTATACACGACGATTCCATTTGCTCCGACAGAATCCCCTGGTATCGGACGTTTATTAAGATACAAGTTATTCGGCTCAACAAAAAAAGCGTGGGATTCGCTCTTTGCCCATCCCGCTACTCGTGGCTCTCGCATTGCCCTAATTGCAGAGACGGACAACGCAGAAAGCCCACGCATGGCATATATCTATCCCATACGTGGGTAGCCGCAATGATACCTCAACACTTGGCGAGGTACATATACGACAACACACGGCAGGGCAAAATATACCTACCGTGAGCATTCATCGTTGTCTTGCCTTCTTGCAATTATTGGTAATTTGCGAGATTACGAGTAGCAAAAGACAAGCGTCAGATAAACGCTCTTTCCATTAAAGTCACACCCACCCGCTCAGCCCTTAGGGCTTTCTGCGAAAGAATGCGATTGCAAAAATAATAATAATTCTTGAAATACGTGCGCTTCTCTGGTATTATTTTTATCCGTGTGGTGATAAATGTCTCAAAGAATGTTAATGTTCTGCGCTATTCAGAGC
>CAVKLF010000157.1:0-2967 GCA_963657075.1 bacterium
TAAATGAATAAATACCGAAGCCCTTCCTTTTTGCGGAAACGGCTTTCGGGCTGCAAAGGTACTGCAAATAGAGGAGAGAACAAAATAAATCATTTATTTTTCGCTCAAGATATTACAAAATTCGGCCTGTACGGTTGAAATCAAAGTACCACTAGGCGTTCCTGCGGATTACAAATTCGTCGGAACGCCTAACGGAAAAAATAGAAATGTGGCAAAAAGACCTCACACCTCACTAAAACGCTGTAGCTGGTTGATTATAAACGTGTTATGACAGTGTGGTGTTGCTTTCAGACCTCACTTAGACCTCACTGTTACCTCACTTGTCACACCTCGATGCCAAAAAATGAAGGCAGTGAGGTCTGAGTGAGGTCTAAGTGAGGTCTGAAAGCAACACCATACAATGGTAAACTATCTGAGTATTAGCGTGTTGTGATGTATGTAGTGAGGTGTGAGGTCAAAATGAGAAAAAGCTCTCGGCTTGGTACATTTTCATCTCATATTCTTGATAAGAAAAACTCTACCAATTTATTTTTTTATATCACCTAGGCATTTTTTTGCCCCTTCGAGGGCAATTTCTTGCTCTCGAAGGGGCAAAAAAATGTCGTGGCGAGGCAACAAATACAACGTCCCCGTCGTTGTATCAGGTGCGTCGGGACATGTTTCCTGGATGCTCAAGATTCGTTTTCTGTAGAAACCTACTGCGATTTTCAACCCTATCTCGTTAAAAAACATAGATAGCGGTAAAAAAATGCCTTTATTCTTGCTTTTTTTCTTAATTTTGCACACAATAACCAAACTGTATAGACAATGAGACGAATAATGATATGCTGCATGGTCGCTTTGGCGCAGACATCCCTGATGTTTGCCCAATCCACCAAGAAGAAACTACAGACTCGTGAGAACTATGAGTTCTACTTCGACTTGCCCCGCTATGTGGACGACTTGAAGAAGGAACTGACATATCCGATGGCATGGGGGAACAGTCGTATCAAGAATTTTGACAAGTGGAAGAAGACGGCCCGCCAAAAGGTCTTCGACTGCATGATGACACCTCCCAAGAAAGCGGCTGCATGGCAAATGGAGGTGATTGCCGAAGAGCAAAGGGATGGATACAAGGCACAAAAGATAGCCTTCAATGTCAATGCCTACAGTCGAGTCATGGCTTATCTCCTGATTCCTGATGGCCCGGGTCCTTTCCCTACGGTCAATGCTCTGCACGACCATGGCGGTCATCTCTTCATCGGGAAGGAGAAGATGATTCGTCCCTTTGGCGTTTCAGAAGAAGTGCTTGCCGATGCCGATGAGTGGGCGGCTCGACTTTATGATGGGCAGTTTGTGGGCGACTACTTGGCTCAACATGGATACGTCGTCTTCTCGATGGATGCCCCGATGTGGGGAGAGCGAGGCCGAAAGGAGGGCGTGGACCGTAGCAAGTACGACATCATCGCTGGCAATATGATGATGCTGGGGCGCGACCTCTCTGCCTTTATGACATACGATGACATCGCCAGTACCGATTTCTTGGCCTCTCTCCTGATGGTGGATAAAGATCGCATCGCAACGATGGGGTGCTCGATGGGTGCTTACCGGGCTTGGATGCTCTCAGCTTTGTCAGATAAAATCAAGGTGGGTGCATCCATCTGCTGGATGGTAACTACCGATGTGCAGATGTCGTCTGCCGACAAAAAGCGTGAGTATGGAGGCTTTGCCAATTGCATCCCGGGCCTTCGGCAATATCTCGACTATCCGCACATTGCATCCCTCGCCTGTCCCAAGCCGATGCTCTTTATCAATGGCACGCAAGACCATCTCTTCCCTGTGCGTGGCGTAAAGGATGCCTTTGCCCAGATGCACGATGTTTGGAAGAGTCAGAGGGCAGACGACAAGTTGGATACTGAGCTCTGGGACATTACTCATTCTTGCGGAAAGAAAGTGCAGGAGAAGACGTTGCTCTTCTTTGACAAGTACTTGAAATAGAAGTTAAAAGATATTAGTTATAAAAAAAGATGAAGAAATTACCTATTATGCTTTTGGGCACTATCGCCCTTACCTTTGCCGTAGCGGGCTGCAAGACATCCCCTCAGAAACAGGCTGCCGACTCGCTTGCCAACGACTCCGTTGATTCTGTGGTAACTGACGTTGCTCCAGATACGTTGGCGTCGAAAGTTTTCTCTTACGCCTACTACAACGCCGACTCCACCCTTCAGAGCACCATCTCGGTGGATTATCCGCAGGGCGATGACAGTCTGTCGCAGGCCGTCAAGGCTTTCATCGGAAAGCAGCTCGGCGCGCTTTATGTGCCCTATCATTTTTCTGAGGAAGCGGATGCTCGCCGAGATTATCCCCGCTACAAGGGCAGCGTGCTCCAGGCACAGAAAATGCTCGACTACTACGGCAAAGGCGCAGCAAAGTTTCTGGCTGCGCAGCAGGCTGAAATCCCGGGCGATGACAAACCGCACGTTTGCAGCGACGTAAAGATACGCAAGGTGGCGGAAACCTCCACTTACCTCACCTATCTGATGCAGTCTTATGATGAGGTGGGCGGAGCACACGGCAGTTCCACCAGCTACGAGCTCAACATCAGCAAGCTCACCAACAAGGTGATCGAGAAGGCCATCGACTCCAGCCAGACGCGCGCCCTGCAGAATATTCTGAAGAAAGGCATTGCGCAATACTTCAAGGAGTGTGGCGACGAAGACTTCAAGATTTCCTCCATCTATGAGTATCTAGACCCGATAGGCGAGAAGGGCAACAACAATCTGATTCCGCTCCCGGCCAACACGCCCTACATCGAGAATGACAGCCTCTGCTTCGTCTATCAGCAGTATGAGATTGCTCCCTATGCCGCCGGCCTCGTCTCTTTCAACGTGGCCCTGAAGGACATCAAGCCCTACCTGCGCAAGGAGGTGAAGGACTTGATAGTGGAGAAGTAGATAGTATCTTTGCCGCCGACTCCACAACACAATG
>CAVKLF010000158.1:0-2856 GCA_963657075.1 bacterium
TTCCTACGGGCAGTCTTCTTTCGCTCATGTCTATTGCCATAATCTCAGCCTTTTTATATTCACGATGCAAATATACTACTTTTATTTGAAACTATGGCCGTTGGGAGATAATTATTTCACTCCCATTCTCGAAACATCTACGTTCTTGGTGCTTTTCTCCTTGTATTACAAAGACCGCACCCACAAAAGCACGAAAATATTTGGCAGTTCCGAAAAATAGTTGTAGATTTGCAAAATAATCATCAATGTAAGACAAAGATAGCAATATGGAGCAGGATTACAAGAGAATACCCTATGGACGGTCTGATTTCGTCTCGATCATCGAGCAGGACAACTATTATGTCGACAAGACGATGTACTTGCCGATGTTGGAGGACGAGGCTTTCAACCTCTTCTTCATCCGTCCGCGTCGTTTTGGCAAGAGCCTCTTCCTGAGTATGCTCCATGCCTATTACGACTGCTTGACGAAGGACAAGTTCCAAGACTGGTTCGGCAACCTATGGATAGGCCAGCACCCCACGTCCTTACAGGGCAGGTATCAGATATTGCACCTCGACTTCTCACAGATAGGCGGCGACATAGAGCATCTGGAAGAGAAATTCAATGAGTATTGTTGCATCTGTCTCGACGAATTCATGGATACCTATGGACACCTGTACCCCGAGCCCATGAAACAACGTTTTTATGCTTCCAACGACATTGGTGCCAAGCTTGCCATCATGACCCGCAAGGCGCAGACTCTGCGATATCCCCTCTATCTCATCATCGACGAGTATGACAATTTTACCAACACCGTGCTCAACGAGAAGGGGGAGAGGGTGTATTGGGCGATGACCCATGCCGAGGGATTCTACCGCGATGTCTTCAAGAAGTTTAAGGGCTCTTTCGAGCGTATCTTCATTACAGGAGTCAGTCCCGTTACGCTCGATGACGTGACGAGCGGTTTCAACATCGGCTGGCACATCTCCACCAAGGCGGAGTTCAACCAGATGTTGGGATTCTCTACAGAGGATGTGTACGAGGCGTTCCACTATTATAAGAAGGTGGGCAAACTGCCAGAGAGTCTGGATGTGGACAAGGTCATCAACGAGATGAAGCCGTGGTACGACAACTATTGCTTTTCAGAAGATGCTTTGCATACACAAAGTAAGGTGTTCAATTGCGACATGGTGTTCTATTTCTTACGCAACTATGTAAGTAGGGGCGAGGCTCCCAAAATATTGGTCGATCCCAACACGAAGACCGACTATGCCAAGATGAAGAAGCTCCTCCAGCTCGACAAGTTGGACGGCGACCGCCAGGGCGTGATCCGCACGATAGCCGAGACGGGGGAAATCGTGGCTACGTTCTACGAGTCCTTTCCTGCCCACAAAATCACCGACCCTTTGGTGTTCCCGAGCCTGCTGTTTTATTACGGTATGCTCACCATCAAGGCCACACGTGGAGAAAAGCTCGTGCTGGGCATCCCTAATAACAACGTCCGCAAGCAATATTATGAGTATCTCATAGAACTCATTGACGCCAAGGCTGTAGTGGATGCCAACCGACTGACCGACTATTATTATAGCATGGCCTATGAGGGCAAGTGGCACGATGCCCTGCAATACATGGCGGATGCCTACGCCGAGATTTCCTCCGTGCGCGACGGCATTGAGGCGGAGCGCAACTTGCAGGGCTTCTTCATGGCCTACCTCAGTCTCAACGGATACTACTACACGGCTCCCGAACTGGAGTTGAACCACGGCTATTGCGACTTCTTCCTCCTGCCCGACCTCACTCATTACGCCACCAATCACAGTTACATTCTGGAGTTGAAAATGGTGCCGAAGAGGGAAAAAGGCGAGAATAAGGAGACATACGAGGCTCGCATCAAGGAGCAGTGGAAGCAAGCCGAGGAGCAGATACGCCGATACGCCGCAGCCCCGAGAGTCGAGGCCCTTCGCCAAGGTACGCAACTTCACAAAATCATCATGCAGTTTGACGGCTACAAGTTGTTTGACATGGATGAGGTGAAGTGAAAGGTAATCGTTGGTGGCGAAAATGAGAGAGTGAGAGCCGGCACTACCATCAATGCTTTCATCAGAGATGCTCTGGCCAATGTGACAGGCGTCAAATGCCCGGCAAACATGAATGTATAGATAAGAACTACAAAGTTGAAAACGGTGCGCTGCGCATTCCTGACGGTATGCTGTTGGAATATGACAAAGACTGCAAGGTAAGACGATTACGCATCGCTGCACCCAAAGTAATAAAAGTGCGACCTTTTTGCACCTTATATCTCATGTTTTAAATAAGATAAAGTACAAAAAGGTCGAGTATTCCCACTAAAAGTGAAGGGATCCATTCTTGCGATAAACTACAAGCATGTCTATCTTAAAAAGAGTTTCCTTGTTCCCCCCCCCACCCCTATTGCTTCTGCAAGTGAACTATAGCATGGGTTTGGTCTTTGTGGTTCCATTTGCCATTTACATCAGCCCAGTAGCAGTCCCATGATGCAGAATTGCCATTGATAGAGAGTGTTCCCTCGATGTAATCGTCGGCAGATGTTTCGCCAACGACAATCTTCAATGTGTTGTCGCTCAAAGTCCAGTGAGTGTAATTCCAACCCGTGTTAGGCTTAAAAGTAACAGTGCCGTCTGCGTTGAATGTGGCAGTGGAGCCTGTCCAACCATCAAAATCTTCACCTGCATTGTCAATAGATGCTACTTTCCAAGTCGTACCTGCCAATGACGTTGTGTTTTCCTTGTTGTCGTCATTGTCACTTGAACAAGCGATGAAGCTAACAAAGCTTGCCCGATACGAACAACACCAATCATATTGCCCACAAGGCGAACGCTGCTGGTATCGTCACCATCC
>CAVKLF010000159.1:0-2822 GCA_963657075.1 bacterium
GAAAAGCCAAAGTGTTTGTGGCGTTATGTATCTGTCTGAGCGAAAGCACCGCTTCCTCTATTGGCTTGCCCCGTTGCTTCACAAGGTAGTCGCCGCTTGGTAATCGACACAAAATGCGAAGATTACCCCAGTGCAGGAGGCAGTGCGTGAGAATTTGGTCAAAAGGGAGGTCGCGAGAGAGTTGTGAGAAGAAGTATAGGAGTTGACGGTCGGATAACGACTGCCAATTCTCGGGTAGATTTATATTGAAAAACGCTTCCATACTGCAAAAGTACGGAAGCGTGTATATAGTGTGAAAGACAGGATTTATTTAGAATTCATTTGTTGTATTGCTTCGAGAAAGCCTTTGTAATTATTATAATCAACATCTTGACAGATATACTTTACCTTTTCAACATCTTTGTCAAAAAGGAGAAATGCCTTACTCATTAAGACTATATCGCCATTATCTTTTGCTCTATATGACACATCCGATTTGTAGCCGATAAACTCAGGCTTTTTTGTCGACATTCGCTTCATCTTGTCTGTAATCTCTTTCCCCTTGGCATTCAATTGTTTTTCTTTATCAAGTGCCTCGCTTAAACTCTCATTCGCTTTGCTATTCTCATTTCTTGAAAATGTAGTATATGGGTCAGACCAAATAGAGGCAGCTGTTTTTGCAAGTTCAATTTCTATTTTAACTTTGTCAAGTTCTTTTGCAATTTCAGCTAATTTCTTACAAAGGTCGATAAATTCTGGACTATCATAAGGCGCGAAGGCACTATCCGTTTTTATGTCCGCAAGACTATAAGAATCGGGAAAGTTAAGAGTTTTCTTAATTTCATTTTCAGCAAGTACCTTTGCTTTTTCTTCAGGTGATTTGGAGCATGAAGAAAATACAATTAGTGCAACAAATAATGTTGATAGAAACTTAAAATAGGTCGTCATAGTAGTAATGGTGTTTGGTATTATTATACCTTCAAAGATATGAATTTTCTACATGATAATCATCTAGCAACTGGATTTTAACATAAACACTAATTATACTTTAGAAAAAGTAACCACTTGACTGTTTCTTGTTTTGATATCCATGCGGTTCGAAGAGCAGTGCGGTGTCGGAGGTTTTCCATTCTGCGAAGAGGTTGGACTTGGATGTGCGGATGATATTCACGGCATCGATGATGCTGGGCATGGGGAGTTCGCCGATGCGGAGGAAGGAGAATTCTATGGCGGCGATGCGCTGGTAGAGGCGGCGGTATTCCGTGGGACTGACGAGCGTGTCCCACTTTGAGAGGAGGTTGGCGGTGCGGAGCGTGTCCATGAGTGCGGTGGAGAAGAAGTCACGGGCGAGGCGTTCTTCCAAAGTGATGAGTTGGGTGTGGATCTCTTGGTAGTGCTGCCACAGGTGGTCAGAGAAACCGACGTACTGCACGGTGTCGAGCCACGGGAGCATGGTGGCGGCGAAATACTCGTACTGCGAGGATGCCGTCCAATGGTAGGCGTTGGGCAGTAGCGTGAGGATGATGTCGAGAGCGTCATCGCGCATCTTTTCAAGCGAGGCGAGTAGGCGTTCCACTCGCTCCTTGCTTGCTGGGGCAATGTTTTGGTTCGACACTACACCGAAACCGTTGGGCGTAAGCACAAGGTCGAGCATCGGCACGGCGTGAAGCATCGCTTCGGCGGTCGTTGCCATGCGGAGGTGGTGCAACAACAAGGTTTCTTCCTCGGTGGGCGTCTCCGTAGTGACGAGATGCGTCATCGTTTCTTCAGAAACAAAAGTCTGCGTGAGCCACGTCTCGACTTGGAGCAGTTGCGGATAAATCTTGTCGAAGAGCGGTTGCTCGCCGGAAACTGTTTTTAATGTATTCGGAACGAATTGAAGTAAAACTTGATTATCGGGTATAAGCATATTGTTGTGGGTATTTGGTTCGAACACGGAAAGCACGGAACTAACGGAAAAGAGGGTGTGGTGTTATCTGATATCTAAAGTTCCGTGCCTTCCGTGAGTTCCGTGTTCAAAAAAGAATTTATTGTTCTTTGTGGTCTATTGAAACTTGCTTCGCATCACGATTCTCGTCAAGCGTGGTGAGCTGGATGAAGGGGCAGTCGGGACGCGCTCCTTTCCAACCGTTGTAGCGGATGATGAGCCGGTGAACGTTGAAGAGGAGGTCGTGGTAAGGCTTTTGCAGGGCTTGTGCGATGGTGTAGAGTTCGCGTTTGTCGCTGCCGGAGTTGTTCGTCTGCGTCTTGCCCGGCACAGAGCCGACGAGGTTCGAGTGGACGCGCATGGTGAAACACATCATATTCACCGCTTCGATGATGTCCGTGGCCCAGTCGCCGCCCTCCTTGTCCGTTTCAATCTTGTTGATTACCACGTCGTGCTGCTCCTCGCCGTTGGGTGATACGTAGAACGTGGAGAAGAGCACTTTGCCGCTGTTCTCCATGCCCGTGAGGAAGTTGATGATGTTGTCCTTCTCCTGGTTCACTCGCTCCTGCTGCTTGACGCGGTCGGTGATGCCCTCCACCTTGAAGATGTTGTTCCAGAAGGAGTTGGCGATTTCGATGTGGTACTTGATGGGTGCCGAGTTTTTGAGTTTCGCCTCCTTTGCAATGCCGATGAGTTGCTTGATGTTGTACCACTTGCCCTTGAACAGTGCGGCATAGTAAGGGATGGGATAATACGTGTTGTCGGGCGTGGGGATGCGGCTCAAAACCGCAAATTTGCGTTTTTGAGCGAGTGAGGAGTTTGGAGTGTGGAGTGAGGAGTTGGCTTGCGCAGCCATCTCGTTCCTCGTCCCTCCTTGCTCGTTCCTTTTCAGTCTTGCTTGGAGGTCGCTGAGCGG
>CAVKLF010000160.1:0-2814 GCA_963657075.1 bacterium
GACACCTTGCAAGGGCATCCTGATACAGTTCCGGCAGAGCCTTTTCCCGAAGGAGATGCACGACATCGGCGACTACCACTTTGTAGACTCCCTGCTCCAGAAATCCTTGGGCGGCTTGCTCTTCCATGCCAACGAGCAGGAAGAAGCCCCCACAGAACCTCATCAAGACTGCCAATCACTGAAGGAGCAGTTCGTCGCTGTCCATCAGGCAAAGGGCATCGGTCGGCTTTGCCTCTTGCTTCACCTTCTCGACAAACTGGGCAAGCAACTGGAGCAAGGTACCACTATCAGCCACTTGAGCCAATCACCCGAAAGAGAAAGTCTCGGGGCTGTCGTGGAGAGATGCAAGCAGTATCTCAAGACCCATTACCGCAACGACATCTCTCTGCCCGACCTTTCTGCCTCGCTCGGTGCCAACGAGACCGCCCTCTGCCGCAAATTCAAGGAGGAGACAGGCGAGACCATCTTCCAGTACCTCACCCATCTGCGGATAGAGGCAGCATGCAAAATACTCCGCAACACCAAGCGTTCCATATCGGAGACTGCTTTCCGCTGTGGATTCAACACGGTGACCCACTTCAACCGAAAGTTTAAGGAAATCATGGGCAAATCGCCCAAGGAGTTTCGTAGAGCGCAATAAGTATCACCACCATATGGCTAAATAATATGACGATAGAAAAGATAGACCATCTGACGCGCTCTTTGAAGGATAATCAAGTGATGTAATTACAATAAAACTTTGGAAAAAGAAAGATACAAGAATTTATGGAACTGATTGAAGCAATAAGGGCAAGGCATAGTGTAAGAAAATATCTGCACAAACCGTTAAGTGAAAATACAATTGTCACCCTGCAAAAAGAAATAGACGAGTGTAATCGGCTTGGAAATCTTCATATGCAGTTGGTGCTGAATGAATCGAAGGCTTTCGATGGTTTTGCCTCATACGGAAAATTCAAAGGAGTAGAGAACTACCTTGTCGTTGCAGGTGAAAAGGCTACCGACCTTGATGAACGTGTCGGCTATTTTGGAGAAAGATTTGTCTTAAAGGCGCAATGTTTGGGCTTAAATACCTGTTGGGTTGGACTGACTTACAAGAAAGTGCATTCCGCCTTTTCGCTAAAAAGCAATGAAAAAGTGGTGTGCGCAATAGCTTTGGGCTATGGCGAGATACAAGGTGTAAAACGAAAGAGCAAGTCTATATATGCCGTAAGCAATGCTGACGACAATTCTCCCGAATGGTTCAAGCAAGGAGTTGAAGCGGCTTTGCTGGCACCAACGGCAATAAACCAACAGAAGTTCTATTTCAAACTTACAGACGAAACTTCAAATGACGGCAAGGCTATAGTAGAGGCTAAACGCCTCTTTTCATTGGTTGGTTTCACAAAAATGGACTTGGGAATAGCCAAACTGCATTTTGAAATAGCAGCTGGCAAAGAGAACTTTAAGTGGAAATAACGTTTTAGCGACATGAGAGAACTCGAAAGAAATCAAAGGACGAATTGTACTATTCGCACGGCTACCATCAAAGATCTTGATGAAATAACGTCTCTCGAAGGCGCATGTTTTCCTGCGGCAGAAGCAGCACAACGTGAGTCGTTTGAATGGAGACTCCAGACTTATCCGAGTCATTTTTGGCTTTTAGAAAAGGATGGGAAGATAGTTTCGTTCATCAATGGGCCAGTCACCAAAGAACAGGACTTGATAGACGAAATGTATGACTCTGCAGCGTATCATGACGAAGCTGGCCATTGGCAGATGGTATTCGGCGTGGTGACGCATCCTGACTACCAACACCAAGGTCTCGCCAGCAAACTGATGGAGCGGTTCATAGCACATGCCAAGGCAGAAGGACGCAAAGGCGTAGTGCTTACCTGCAAGTTGGGAAAGATACCATTCTATGAAAGGTTTGGTTTCCAGGACGAAGGACTTTCCGCCTCCAATCATGGCGGTGTACCTTGGAACCAGATGCGTTTGACATTTTGAATATGTAATCAACAGAGTACAAACAAAATACAAAACAATAACATTATGAAGATATTACTAATAAACGGAAGCCCGAAACATGAGGGCAACACATTCATCGCTTTGGGCGAAGTGGCAAAAACACTTGAAAGCGAGGGCATTGAAACGGAAATGATTCATGTGGGGCACAAAGACATTCATGGATGCATTGCTTGCGGCAAATGCAAAGAGCAAGGCAAATGCGTGTTTGACGATTTGGTGAACGAGGTGAACAAGAAATTCGAGACAGCTGCCGGCATCGTGGTCGGTTCGCCCGTCTATTACGCTTCCCCAGCAGGAACATTGATTTCATTCCTCGACCGGTTGTTTTACTCGGCATCATTCGACAAGAGCATGAAGGTAGGCGCAGCCATCGCCGTGGCACGTCGTGGCGGAACCACCGCTACATTCGATGTGCTCAACAAGTATTTCACCGTTTCAAATATGCCTGTCGTTTCCTCACAATACTGGAATAATGTGCATGGCCGGATGCCAGGCGAAGCCGCCCAAGATGCCGAAGGACTGCAGACCATGCGTCAGTTGGCTCGCAACATGGCTTTCCTTGTGAAAAGCATCCATCTCGGCAAGGAGAAATATGGACTGCCAGAGCACGAGGAAAAGATTCTTACTCATTTCATTAGATAAGGAGACCAATACAAATGCAGATACTATTGGTAAATGCGAAATTATGTCATTTATGAAGCATCAATCCTCCAATATCGCCATTATCACAGGAGCCTCTTCAGGCCTTGGCGTAAGCTATGTGGATGCAGTGACCAAACTGTTCCCGGAAATAGAAGAACTATGGCTGAT
>CAVKLF010000161.1:0-2805 GCA_963657075.1 bacterium
TGGTTTCCTTAAACTCGCGGAATGTATCAATCATACTCGCAGTTTCTTCTTGCATTTTCTTTGCCATAGTTTATTTGAAACTTATTATGTATTTTGTATATTTTACTTGATCCATCTGGTAAGTGTGGTCTACCTCCTGCTTTTGGGGACGTTTCTTGCCTTCCACCTTTACCTTTTCCTCTACGCCTACGGTGAAGTCGTTTCCTTCCACCGCCTTCAGGATGCCTTTTACCTTGATACCATCGGCATCAAGCACCTCTACCTCCTTGCCGATAAAGTTGATATACTGTTGTGGAACCTTGAATGGCTGACCAAGACCTGCCGAGCCTACCTCCAGCTCATAGTCTTCGTCATCACGGCTCAGACGCTCCTCAATATATCTGCTCAAAGCGACGCAGTCTTCTATCCACACGCCCTCGGCGTGGTCTATCTCGACAACGATTCTGTTGTCGACACTGATTTCGATGTCTACCAAGAAATATTCCTTATCCCGGAGCCATTCATCAACTAACTTTTTTACGACGTTTTTATCTATCATATATGCGTATTTAAAATAAAATGAGGAACTCTTGCGAGCCCCTCATTCCACTGAACGTTTGCAAAATTACGAATATTTTTGCTATTAGCCAAAGTTTTTTATGTTTTTTCTTTAGAATGTGCACATTTTTGGTGTATTGTGCACGTTTTACGCCTTATTTCTTTACCGGGTGAAGAATTTCCTCATATTTCTCGGGTGCCTGGAGCAGTTCGATAGCGGCTCTTACCTGCTTGTCGTAACGCAGGGAATTCTGGATGGCACCACCCTCGAAGTAATAGGCTGAGACGATGTCGTTCTCCAGCAGTTGTTTGATATAATTCTTGTTATAGTCCAAATCCTTGGCCACATTGTGACTCAACTTTTTCTTCAGGGCTTCAAACTCGGGCTTGGCATCATCATAGTAGCCCTCAAACTTGGCTAGTTTCTCCAAGTCCTTGAGATATTTCTCCGTCTCTCTGTCATACTTGAAGTCGGCCTTCAAGACACGAGCCTTAAAATCCTCATAGTCGGCATCCGTCAGGGCGAAGTCCTTGGCTGGGGCGATGGTAGGATGCTTGGCTATGTAATCCACCTCATAATTGAGCATCACCTCGTTACTATCGCGCGCTCCAGCCAGATAAAAGGCGATATTAGGCAGAGAGTCTGGCTTTACTTCCACGTCTGGTTTCACACCGCCACCATCTCGCACCTCTCTGCCACTGGCGGTATAGAAGACCTTGGTCAGCGAGTCGGGCACATGCTCTACATATCCGCCTTTAGCGTGCTTGTAATTCAGAGCCTGAACACATCTGCCGCTTGGGATATAATACTTGCTGGTGGTCAACTTGATCTGTCCATTATAAGGCAAGTCCATCGTAGCCTGCACCAGTCCTTTTCCATACGTGCGCGTACCTAATATTACTGCACGGTCATAATCTTGCAAGCTTCCGCTCATAATTTCACTGGCGCTTGCCGTATTGCTGCTCACCAGCACCACCATTGGCATTACCGTATCTATTGGTTCCACCTTCGTTTTATATTCACTGTTGGAACGCTGCAACTTGCCTTGCATTCTCAATACAAGTCGGTCTTTCGGCAAGAACATATTGATGATGCTCACCGCCTCGCTCACAGAGCCGCCGACATTATTGCGAAGGTCGAAAATCAAGCTTTTCGCACCTTGTTTCTTCAAGTCGATGAAAGCGCGGCGCACATCCTTGGCACAATTATCTGTAAAGGAATTGAAGTTGATGTAGCCGATACCATTTTCCAACAATCCATAGTAAGGCAGAAACGGCATCTGGATGGTACGACGAGTCACCTTCATCTTCAAGGTTTTGCCTGTGCTAGGGCGCTTCACCTTGATAATGAACGACGTGCCTGGTTCTCCGCGAAGATGGTCGCTTACATAAGAGACATCCTTGCCGGCCATGTCCTCGTCATCTATACTGAGGATAATATCACCCTTCTTCAACCCCACCTCTGCAGCAGGCATGTTTTCGTAAGGTTCGTTGATGCAAACCCGCTGCAACTGGAAATTGTAACGTATCAGTGCTCCTACGCCAGCATATTTGCCCGTAAGCATGTTTTTCAGCTCCTTCACCTTCGACTCTGGATAATATGTAGTGTAAGGGTCGAGACTGCTGAGCATGGCATTGATACCATTACCTATCACTTCTTCGGCATCGAGGGTGTCTACATACATCAAGTCCAGATTCTTATAGATGGTATTGAATATGTCCATATTCTTAGCCACCTTATAGTCGTGGTCTTTATCTATCTGAGCCCAAGTTGGCACTGCGAGGAGCGCCATAAAGAGAGTAATCAATATCTTTTTCATTCTTACCTTTTATATAACAAACACTTTTCTTGCCTTTCCGCACCTTAGTTCCCCGAAAGGGCTAAGAGCATCCTTTTCGCCCACAAAAGTACGCATTTCTTTGGTAAAACCATCTTAAAAAGCATAAAAAAGTACTCCTGATGACATAAAATTGCACTTTTTTAGGCAAAAAGGGAAAAAACATGAAGAAAAATTTGGCAGTACGGAGAAAAGTTCGTACTTTTGCAACCGCAAACAAGGTTAACAGGTTAACTTATTGCAAAACTGCTTCAATAGCTCAGTTGGTTAGAGCACCTGACTGTTAATCAGGGGGTCGTTGGTTCAAGCCCATCTTGAAGCGCAAATTACATAGAGAGTTACAGGTTTACTTGTGACTCTTTTTCTTTCCAAAACTGCTTCAATAGCTCAGTTGGTTAGAGCACCTGACTGTTAATCAGGGGGTCGTTGG
>CAVKLF010000162.1:0-2720 GCA_963657075.1 bacterium
CCGCAGGAAGCGACATCGAGGGCATCACCGTGGGCGACGACCTCAACTCGCTCCTCCCCATCGAACTCGCCCAGTACAGCGACGAGGACATGGAGGGGCTCTTCATATATAAGTATCGCACGCGAAGGCTCCAGACCTTCCGCTACAAGAGCGAGATGGCAAAACCCTCGCGCAAGCTCGGCTTCACCCATGCCTCGCGCAAGGGGCCGATGATAGTCTGCCTCGACACCTCCGCCAGCATGTATGGCACGCCCGAGCGCATCTCCACCACCCTCATCTCCCTGCTAGAGCAGACGGCGGAAGACCTGGAGCGCGACTGCTACCTCATCGACTTCTCTGTGAGCACCAGGGCCATCGACCTCATGGAGAAGCGCAGGGCCAACCGACTGAGAAAGATAGGCATCCAGGTGGTGGATGAATATGGGATGGAGACCACCCGGGATGTCTCGCCCGACGGCGCAGCCTCTACGGGGCGAGGAGTGCGCAGGCAGGCTGCCACCACCCATCTCCCCTTCATCGGGGGCGGCACATCGGCCAAGAAGATGATGGCGCAGATGTTTGACCTGCTCGACAACGACGGGTTGCACTATGTAAACGCCGACGTGCTCTGGATTACCGACTTCCTGATACCCGACCCGCCCCAGGCGATGCTCGACCGATTCAGGGAATATCGCGACACGGGCACCCGATTCTACGGCATCCGCATCATCCGCGACGACGACAAGCAGGAGAACCCGTGGAAGGAATATTTCAATGAGATTTACACCATCCATTACCGCCCCTTGCGGCGGTACTGACGCCTCGATGCCCGGGTGCTGGAGACGGGCAAGGGGTATAAAATGTTTCATGAAGTTTACAGTATGTTTCATTTGATGAATATTCCACTATATCCGCAAAAAAATACCGTATAAATAATCTTAAAACGCTTGCCAGTTAGAAAATAATTTGTACTTTTGTGCTCGTAATATTTATACAAAAACTTAAATAATATATTAATTATGGTAAGCAACAACATTCCACAAGTAAAGCTCGGCATCATCGCTGTGAGCCGCGACTGTTTCCCCATTGCGCTTTCTACCCAGCGCCGTGAGAACATAGTAAAAGAATATAAGGGTGACATCTTCAACTGCCAGACGACAGTGGAGAACGAACAAGATATGCTCAAGGCTCTGGGCGAGGTGAAGGAACAGGGCTGCAACGCCTTGGTGGTATTCCTAGGTAACTTCGGTCCTGAGACTCCTGAGACTTTGATAGCCAAGAACTTTGACGGTCCTTGCATGTTTGTGGCAGCTGCCGAGGGCGACGGCGACATGATCAATGGTCGTGGCGACGCTTACTGCGGCATGCTCAACTGCTCTTACAACCTGGGCATGCGCCACCTGAAGGGCTATATCCCCGAGTATCCTGTAGGTACGGCTGCCGAGGTGGCTAAGATGATTAAGGACTTCGAGCCTGTAGCCCGCGTTATCCTTGGCTTGAAGGGATTGAAGATTATCACATTCGGTCCACGTCCGCAAGACTTCTTCGCTTGCAACGCTCCTATCAAGGGCTTGTACGAACTGGGCGTAGAGATAGAGGAAAACTCAGAGCTCGACCTGCTCGTGGCTTACAAGGAGCATGAGAACGACCCACGTATCGACGAGGTGTGCGCCGACATGGCAAAGGAGATGGGCGAGGGCTGCTACTATCCCGACCTCAGCCGCAGAATGGCACAGTTTGAGTTGACATTGCTCGACTGGGCAGAGGCTCACAAGGGCTCGCGCCAGTATGTAGCATTCGCCGACAAGTGCTGGCCTGCATTCCCAAGCCAGTTTGGCTTTGAGCCTTGCTATGTAAACAGCCGTCTGGTAAGCCGTGGCATCCCTGTGGCTTGCGAGGTAGACATCTATGGTGCGCTCTCTGAGTACATCGGCATGTGTGCATCCGACGATACGGTGACATTGCTCGACATCAACAACTCTGTACCTCAGTATATCTATGATGAGGATATCAAGGGCAAGTACAACTATACCTTGACCGATACCTTCATGGGCTTCCACTGCGGTAACACGCCACAGTGCAAGATGTGTTCTAGCCGCAAGATCAAGTACCAGCTTATCCAGAACCGCCTCTTGGAGAACGGTGGCACGCCAGACTTTACACGTGGTACCCTGGAGGGCGACATCGCTGCTAGCGACATTACATTCTATCGCCTGCAGTGCGACTCTGAGGGCAATCTGCGCAGCTACATCGCCGAGGGTGAGGTGCTCGATGTGCCTACACGCTCATTCGGCGGTATCGGTATCTTCGCCATCAACGAGATGGGCCGCTTCTATCGCCATGTATTGATACAGAAGGGCTATCCTCATCATGGTGCCGTAGCATTCTCGCATGTAGGCAAGACCCTCTTTGAGGTGTTCAAGTATCTCGGCATCAAGGATATCGCTTACAATCAGCCTGCAAGCTTGCCTTATCCTACGGAGAATCCCTGGAAGTAAACTGGAGTGTTTTAAGTGAAGAGTGAAGAGGGAAGAGTGAAGAATCCTTTGGAAGTGAAGAGTGAAGAGGGAAGAGTGAAGAATTCTCTTGCTCTGACGGCTTGAAACTCTGCACGTTGGAACTAGATAAGTAATAATAAAAAACAAGTAGGTAGAGTTTTTAATGTTGTCTCTGTTGTCTCTGTTGTCGTAAACCTATCAAATGTTACGAACCAAAGAGCTTTTGTATTTTACGACAACAGA
>CAVKLF010000163.1:0-2699 GCA_963657075.1 bacterium
CACTCATGTCGAAATGCAGCACAGGATGCTTCACCCAGTCTTTCTCATAATCGGCGATGGCAAGACCCTCGAAGAGTTCTTTCTTGCCTTCGAAGTAAGCCTGCAAAGTGGAGGCAAAGAGCGACTTTCCGAACCGCCTTGGACGACTCAGGAAGATATACTTCATACCTTTTGTTCGGAAGTCAACGATATACTTCGTCTTGTCCACATAGAGGTAGTTGCCTTCTCTGATATTCTCGAAGGTCTGTATTCCTACCGGGTATTTGTTTACGATTTCTTCCATAATCTTACTTCTTTTTATATTTTACGGTGCTAAAGTACAAATAATATTTGAGAAAGCAAAGTTTTTTCACGAATAATACCCCTTTTTTGCCGATTTTTGTCACAGCTTGTAAGGATTAGTGGGTAAATTTGCAAGCGATAATCAAGAACATTAACTTAATAACAACGATTCAATGAACAAGTTACTTTCATTATTACTATTGATGCAGCTGGCATGGCTCGGTCCTGCCCAAGCCCAGGCTCCCATGGACGGTGGCGTGTGGAAGGACAATACCGGCAAGCACATCAATGCCCATGGTGGAAACATCTTCAATTACAAAGGTACTTATTATTGGTATGGTGAGAGCCGTTCGGAGGATGGCAAGCCCTACAGTTCGCTCGGCGTGAGCTGCTTCACCTCGAAAGACCTCAAGAGCTGGACCAACCACGGCCTGGTGCTCCCCGTATCGCAAGAGGCTGGGAGCGACATCGAGGGCGGTTGCATCATCGAGCGCCCCAAGGTGCTCTACAACCAGAAGACCAAGAAATTCGTGATGTGGTTTCATCTCGAACTCAAGGGCAAGGGCTATGCTGCTGCCCGCTATGGTGTGGCTACTAGCGACACTCCCTTCGGGCCTTTCAAGTTCGTACGCTCCAGCCGTGCCAACGCTGGCATTTATCCTGTAGGCTTCTGTCTGCCCGACACCACCGATCTCAAACACCAGCTCCTCTTCCCCGAGATGAAGAAATGGTGGACTCCCGAATGGCGCACACAGATAGAGAGAGGCATGTTCTTCATGCGTGACTTCGAGGGAGGACAGATGGCTCGCGACATGACAATTTACGTAGATGATGACGGAAAAGCATATCATATCTATTCTTCAGAGGATAACTTAACGCTCCAAATCGCACAACTAACGGATGACTACATGGCGCACAATGGCTCTTATGTGAGAGTGGCTGCCGGTGGACAGAACGAGGCTCCCACCATCTTCAAACAGGATGCTACATACTGGATGATTACCAGCGGATGCACTGGATGGGCTCCTAATGCCGCCCGCTTGTTTAAGGCAAAGAACATCTTCGGACCTTGGGAACAGTTACCCAACCCTTGCCGTGGCGAGGGTGCCGACAAGACTTTCGGAGCACAGGGTACCTATATATATAAGGTGGAGACACCAGCACAGAAGAAGATGTTTCATGGAGCCGACTATGTGTTTATGGCAGACATCTGGAATCCCAAGCAATTGAGCGACAGCAGACACCTTTGGATACCTGTTTCTTGGGAAAATGGTGCCCCAATATTGAAAAAACAATAAATATACGGGTCGTTCTGCTTGTTTCTAACTAAAAATTCATATATTTGCAGATGCTATGTCTCAGCATATGGCTGCATTAAAACGTAATAATAACAACAACAAACAAATTAACAAACTTTCGACTATCTATGAATTATATATATAAGAATATCATGATGACCATCCTCTTGGCACTCATCCCATTCCTGGGAATCAACGCTGCCAAGAAAAAGGTGCAACAGCAGAGCGACCGTGAATATTGGTGCTCGCTTGCCTATAAGATGGCGCAGCCCGTTTTGGAAAATATGGCGAAGGGCGAACTGCAGAAGAATATGCAGACCGAGTTTAGCCCTAGCTTCGACAATCGCAACAAGAAGGTACTCTACATGGAGTGCTTCGGCAGACTGATGGCAGGTGTGGCTCCTTGGCTCACCCTTCCTGATGATGAGACCGCCGAGGGCAAGCTGCGCAAGCAACTGCGCGAGTGGGCTTTGGCTTCTTACAAGAATGCCGTAGACCCCGATAACCCCGACTATCTATGCTGGGGCATCGGAGGCCAGAACCTGGTGGATGCAGCCTATATTGCGGAGAGTTTCCTGCGTGCTTACGATACCTTGTGGAAACCGTTGGACGACGTGACCAAGCAGCGCTACCTGAAAGAGTTTGCCAAGCTTCGACACATTGATCCTCCCTATACCAACTGGTTGCTCTTCTCTTCCACCATCGAGAGCTTTATGGCTAAGGCTGGGGGCGACTACGACCAGTATCGTGTCAACTCCGCTTGTCGCAAGATGGAAGAGTGGTACGTGGGAGACGGATGGTATTCCGATGGTCCCATATTTGCTTTCGATTATTATAGTAGCTATGTGTTCCACCCTATGTACTTGGAGACACTGCAGGCGATGATCGATGCCAAGGCCAATACCCGCCTCGACTACAAGAAGTATTATGACCGCGAGTTGAAACGCTGCCAGAAGTACAGCCTCATTCTCGAAAGATTCATTTCTCCAGAGGGTACTTTCCCTGTTTTCGGCAGAAGTATTCCTTATCGTATGGCTACGATGCAGCCGCTAGCCCTGATGGCCTGGTATCAGAAGTTGCCATCCGACCTCAGCAACGGACAGGTGCGTGCCGCTCTGA
>CAVKLF010000164.1:0-2698 GCA_963657075.1 bacterium
TTTCTTTTAATTTGTGTGCAAAAGTACTGCTTTTTGCCGATAACGGCAAGAAAAGTGGAAAATTTTTAGAAGACTCTATCTCTCTATCGGATTGAAAGGCTCGGCTCGCTTGGAGTGTGTCAAGATGTTGCCCTTATCGTCCTTTATCTTGACAACCTTGGCGTATTTGGCATCTTGGAAAAGATAGCCGATAGGGTCGGCGTAGTATTTCTTGTAGATGCAGGAGAGCGATTTGCGGTCGATGGGTTCGAAAGTCTTGCCTTTATAATAGATAGGTGTGGCGGCGTTGCCTTTCTTCAGTCCAACGGCAGTGAAGGAATAGTCGTTCTCTGAATCGTGTGCCTTCAAAATCAAGCCTGGCAGACCGCCGAGCTTCCAGGGACCATTGTCCAATGGAATGTCCTCGGCGTACCATGCTGTCCAAATCCTTCCCTTGAACTTTGCCGTGGCTTCATGGCAGGGATAGCCACAGATGGTGTCTGTGCCATCGGTGAGTTGCCAGTTGATGTCCTCGATAGGTTCGATGCAGCAGTAGCGGTCGGCGGCGAAGAAGTCGAGATAGGCAGTCTTGCCTTGCTCAGGGTAGTTCTTGTAAACCTTCCAACTGATGGTGCCCGTATTTCCTGAGAAATTGACCGGAATGCCCTTGGACATGTTGTAAGAGATGAGCGAGTCTCTCTGGAAGACGGGATAGCTGTAGAAGGCGGAATACTTGTTGCCGATTTGCAAAAGCATTCTTTCCTTGGTGATGCAAGTGTCGTTCTCCGTCTTTCCTTCTTTCACCTCGTAGATATACTGGGTGTCATATACCACTTGGTATTTCTCGCAGTCGATGGAATCGCCCATGCCGATGCTTGACTCGTTGTACAGGTTTACCATTTGTGCTTGCAGCGTGGAGACATGGGCAAATGTCAGCCATGCGATGAACAATAATGCTTTCTTCATATACTATATATTTTAGATGTTGCTGCAAAAGTACTGCAACTTTGTGATGAAACCGCCATTTTTTGTTACTAACTTATTACTTCCGCTGTGCTTTTCTTGTTATTATCTTATTATATCCTTTGCGTTCTTCGGGAAAATCAGTACTTTTGCAGTTGGTAAGAGATGATGCCGTCACTTGGCTCGTCTCAATTTTAGAATAAGTAGAGCGAAAGGCAATGAACAAGAATCGCAATCAAAAGGTGGTGTGGATGATAGGCAGTGTGGCAATCCTCTTGCTGTTCTGCACGCAGGCTTATTGGCTGCTCTGCCAGTGCCAATATAGTTTGGAGAAACGAGTGGACCTGTTTCAGGAAGACTGCAACCTACTACTCAAAGAGGACAACCGGGATAGGAAGGCTTTGTCTGAGAAAAAATCAAAGATGCATCATGAGCATCGAATCGAGTTGCAGGTGAAGTCTGAGCTTAGCCTAAAGAAGGACTCTTCTGGAATAACGACCATCACTTATTGGGATAACAAAAAGTTGATAGGGGTGGTTCGCCAAAAGGGTATCACAGCTGACGATACCTATGAATTGTGCTCTCGCTATTTGGCATGTACGGCAAAGAAACCGACATTCAAGGATTATCAAGCCCTGTTCAAGACAAAAGGATATGATGAGATGGGGAACTTTCGCCGCCGTAAATACAAGGAGGTGTTCTTGGATGCTCAATATGAGGTAAGAGGCACTTGGGCGAAAACGGTCGTGGTTAATTATCAGACCAATCCCATCTTTCATGAAGGAATCTCTTTTGAGGTGACGATTTCTGCGGCGAAGATACTGAGGTCCATGCTTTGGCAGTTAATCGGTAGCATCCTGCTTTTCATAATTTTGGCTTGCTGCCTCTATTATCTTGTCAAGACTATCGTCTTCCAAAAGCGTATAGCAGCCCTACGGCATGAGTTCTTGAAGGGCATGATATACGAGATGAAACAGCCGAAAACATCGGGAAATGCTGATGCCCCGGTGTTTACTATCGGTTCCATCACATTCTCTTATGCGGAGAATGAGTTGCGGAATGGCAACGAGCGAGTCATCATCACCTCCCGGCAGGCAGAGATATTGAAGCTGTTGGCTACCCATCAGAACCAACTGGTGGAGCGAGAAACCATACTCGACGAGGTATGGGGCGATGATTCTTATTCCAACTCGTTGGCTCTGAATGTGCAGATCACTTATCTCAGGAGGGCTTTGAGCTCCGATGCATCAGTGATGATAGAAGCCGTCATCAAGAAAGGCTATATCCTCAAGGTGGATAAGCCAAAGGCTCTTTAGGTTGCTTTCCGTGTGCCTCATGTTTTTATATGTGTTTGCACCTATATAAATTGTTAACGGAAAATGTATTTTTTGTAAGACACATTGGAGAAATTACGAAGGTAGGCGAAGATTTAGGGCGAAAATGCTTGGTGCTTTCATCTTATTTCATTAAATTTGCACCATAGTTTTTGACGAACTAATAAACTTGAACGAATAACTAACTAAAACAACAGCAGAAGTATGAAGTACAAGAAACTCGCTCTTACCCTTGCGGCAGGAGCATTGGCAACTACCATGCTGGCGCAGTCCGCGCCACAGCTCAATGCCAACAACATCGACGAAGTGCTCAAGGCGATGACCCTTGAGGAGAAGGCCCAGATGCTCGTGGGCGGTGGCAACGACGGATTCGTGGGCAGCGGTGCCATGCTCGGCCATCAGAAGAAGTATGTGCCCGGTGC
>CAVKLF010000165.1:0-2680 GCA_963657075.1 bacterium
GAATAAGCTTTTCTGACATGATGCCAACATAATTGACTACGCAACATATGACCTCAAGATAGACAAGCTGACACACCAAGACCTCGGACAGATGCAGATGTATGTCAACTATTTCGACCGCTACGTAAAGCAAGACTTTGAGAAACCCACTATCGGCATTCTGCTCTGCAAAGAGAAAAATGACACACTGGTGGAACTGACTCTGCCTAAAGAAGCCAATATCTATGCCTCTGCCTACGAACTATACTTGCCCAACAAAGAACTGCTGCAAGCCAAGGTGAAGGAATGGATAGAGGAGTTTGAGGAAAACGAGGAATTGAACAAACTATAAATCGCTTATGCCACACGACTATTCGGAGGACAACCTCATACAGAAAGAAAGACCAATGGACTGGTGGTAGATTACATCGGCATCATGATTTGTTTCCATATTTCCATATTTCCATATTTTCATTTTTTCATTCTTTCATTTTTTCATTTTTCCTTCAGTCCTTGTATCATGTGCTTGATTTGCGCCATCCTCGCCTTATCGTCGGGACGGTTACGATACGTCTGGTAGCCAAGGAGAGCCTGCTCAAAGCACTCCCTGGCCTTATCTTTTTCAGCGAGAAAGAGGTGGCAGAAGCCCAGTCGGTAATAAGCATCGGGCTTCTCGGCATCATGGCATAGCTGGAGCATCTGCACATAGAGCGGCATCGCCTCCCGATAACGCTGCAAGGAGAAGTGGCTCTCCGCATCCATCCAGTAATAGAGCGAACGCTCTGACGGCGAAAAGCCCTCTAGTCGAGGTATCGCCTCGTCCAGGCAGCGGATGGCTTCCTCGTATTCCCACTCATAGTAATGGCACACGCCCAGGTATGCCTTGTAACGAGGATTGAGCTTGTAGCGCTGGCTGAGCGGTTGGAGGATAACAAGACACTCATGGTACTTCTGGGAAGTGAAATAGTCGATTGCCCTAGCCAACAGCTCGGCATCCTTCTTGCGGCTGGCATCAGCCTGCTGGCGAGCATCCACGGCAAAAGCCAATCGGGCATTGTCACCAAAAGCCGACCTGGCACCAACACCAAAAGCTGAGAATGAATCCAGCGGAATCATTCCCAGCCACAAGAAGACGATTATATTTTTACTTACCTTCGGTTTCCTCATATTCATAGCAGCCCACATCGGGCGTTTCCTTTCTCCGGGTTCCGTTGCGGTCTATGGGCAGCGAGGTCTGGGCATCGCCCACCCCGATGGCAGCACTCTCCTTGCGCAGGCGGAAGTCGTACTGCAGATTGTCGGTATCGAACAGAGAGAAATGCTTCTCGCCAAACTGCACCGTGTCTTTCACATCCTCATAGACCACGTGGGTAAACTTCAGACTGTCGTCGGTCTGCATCTTCTCGGTGCGCAGCACGCAGTGGTCGAAGAGGAAAGTGAACGCCTGGGAGGCACCGTCTGCCTGCGCCCCACTCTCCTGCGGCGGAGTCCACACCACCTCGTCGTCATGATAGCCCGTCACCAGCGAGTTGCGCACCGTCAGGTTGACAAGAGGAGCCTCAAAACCGATGGCAGTAGCCCTACGGGCATCGAACGGATAAAACTGGGCTATCGTACAACCATTCACCTCCACATCTCCGCCATACACATAGAGCGGATGCTGCAAGGTATTGGAAATCTGAGTGTTGTATATCTTCACCTTCGCCGAGTCTACCAGCACACCATAGCCCTGGCAATTGTGTACGGTAGCGTTTTGCAGCAAGAGTTTCTGCCGGCTCACATCGCTGGAGTGTACCAAGATGCCATCGTAAGCGCTATGGATATCGGTGTAGGAAATCTCATTGCCGTAAGAGGAAGGCATCAGCCTGATGCCCTGCCACTGTCCGGGAGTGCGGTCGTAAGGCAGATAGTCGAACATGTGGTCGATGCGGTCGCCCCTCATCACCACCTCATGGCCCGCCGTGCCCTCGGTCTTGAGCGTGCCATACACCTGTATGCCAGCATTCTCGTGGAAGTAGAGGTGGGTGCCAGCCGCTATGGTAAGCGTCTTCATGCTATCCACCTGGATGCCTCCGTACACCACTACAGGCTGATCGCTCTGCAGGGTCATATCCTCCGCCACACGCAGCGAAGAGAGCATCAGGGCATCCCACGAATAAGCCTTCAGGTTCACCTTCTGCTGCACACCGCTCTCCAGCGAGAATACGAGATTGTCGGTCACCAGCTGGGGCGTATCGGCATGCTGGGTAGCCGAAGTAAGCTCCACGAATACACGGATGCTGTCTCCCTTCCTTACCTCCACATCCTGCACCTGATAACCCGCCGTCTGGCTGAGGTACGACCCGTCTACATTGACCCGATAGCCTGTCTGGTTGCCGTTCTCCAGCCGCACACTGCTGCATCGCAGCGACTTGCCGGTGCGATTGTACACCCAGAAGCTATGCGTAGGTGTAGGCACATTAGAAAAGGTGGTGTCCAGTTTCACCGTGTCGGCAGAAAACGCGAGCACATCGCTCCTCGACGTAGAGAAGCTCTCGTCTTCGGCACAAGAGGCCAGCTGCAGCATCATAGCCCCTGCCGCCATCACTATATAAAAAAATCTCTTTTTCCGTATCATGCTTATAAAACGGAAAAAGAGACTGATTATTACATGATCATGGCAAAAATCGAAGCTCCTATCACGGTCATCACGCCACATACC
>CAVKLF010000166.1:0-2549 GCA_963657075.1 bacterium
CAGAATGCTAGCAAATCGGCGTTTTTTTTAACAAAAATCACTTTTACAAGATTCTACCCACGAGGGAGAACTTGAAACAAGGATAAAACTTGAAGTCTTTCACCAACTTAGAGATGTCGTCACTGCCTGAGTCTTCCAGCATCTTGTCTAAGTCCAGCTCTTCATTATCCTGATAAACCTTCAGGCGCCCCATGAACTGGCACCCCATCTCGAATCGGAAACCCAGGCGATTCTTAGGGACAGCGCGTCCGAATCCCATTCCAAGGTAAGGGCGGAAGCCATTGCATCGAATGTCTCCATCCACATTGAAACTGTCATCAAGCTTAACCTTGTAGCCAGCAAGATCGGCACTCACTGCCTCGATAATCTCATCGGTATACTCTGGGTACTGAGCGGCAAAGTTTCTCAAAGCTGGGCTGGATCCACTGAGCTTAACTATCTTCTTGCCTCCAAACGAAAAGCCTCCTGTCAAAAACCATTTGCTATTGGAGCCAAAAGGATAGACAAAAGCCTTGATATGCAAAGTGGTACGAGAGAAACTGCCCTCGGCATTGACCTGAGCGTCGGATGGGGTCGTAATTTGCTGCTCATACCCTTGATAATTGACAGTAATGGTTTGCTGAGGAATGTTCAGGTTTCCACTCAACTTAAAACTTGGCATGACACTCATCCCAGCCTCAAGTTCCAAGAAATTGGTAAGAGGCGCAGCCACACCAACGCTGACGCCCTCAAGTCCTACACCAACGTTGACTCCAACATGATTGAACAAACCTCTCTTGAATCTAGGAGTATAGTCATTATCCTCCTGCGCTAAGGCATTAGCCAACACGACGAACAAAAGCATCGTCACAATTGCAATCTTTTTCATAATCTATAACGTGTTCATATGTTAATAATTCAATATTTCCCCTTCATTTTGCAAAGATAAGCAAAAAAAACGGCATTGTCAAACCTACATATATGTATTTCATGCCTAAACCGCACAAATAGACAACTAATTGGATATATAATATGCTTATTTGGCTCAAAAAAGCACGAAACACCTACCCTTTCGCTAATGACAAGGCACAAAGATTTCCCCTAACATTTGAATATCTAAAGTTTTTTCACTAAATTTGCACACAAACAAAAGTTAATAAACATAGACAACTCTGATATAAAAACTAGTAAAGATGAAGCGTATGGAAAAGAAAACCCTACTTCTATTGGCTTTGGCTTCAATGGTAGCCATAAACGGAGCCGGTCAAAAAAAAGAACAGGTGAAGAAAGCTACGGCTATGGAAGTACCAGAAAAGATACAAGCAGACACAGCAAGTATCAGCAAGGACACCCTAACACAACAGGACACCATAGTCGCCAAGCAGGAGCCACAAGAGCACATTGACACTATCTACTACAACAAGAACTGGAAAGTGATCAAGAACAAAGCATTCGCCACCTACTATCGCCTGGCCCTCTATCCTGCAGAAACCAATGCATCCAAGGAATTCAAGACCTATTACATGACGGGCGAGCTACAGAGCGAGGGAAGTTTCCTTGAACTTGACAAGGCTGACGACAGCAAGAGCAAGCTCGACAACTTGGTGACCTGTTATTTCAAGAACGGAGACGTCGAAGAGAAAAGGAACTATGCCAACGGATTACTCCATGGCGAGTACATCTCTTATTATAGCAATGGAAACGTGAAGGAACACCTCAATATGAAAAATGGCGTGAAGGATGGGCTCAGTGCATCATTCAACGAGGAAGGAAAGGTATGTACCCTCACTCCTTACAAGGACGGTGCTCCAGAGGGATGCTACGTTGTGGTAGACGTCGACGGCAACTACTCCAAATATTCATTGGCTGACCAAAAGCCAATCCTGGAGACACCTAAGCCTGAAGAAATAGAGACGGAATACAAGAACGGCGTAGCATGGCCATATTACAACAAGAATGGTCTCATCGTGGGAGCTAGCAGTTCCCTGGTGGATGACATCGGCGACTACCGCAAGATTGGAGTCTTCATCGTCAACAAGAGCATGTCCAACATCGACATAGACCCAGCCCTGATAGAAATCTACTCGGTCAAGAACAAGAAGCGCAAGGACTATAAGCTGGTATCGCCAGAAGAGTTTGAAGAGAAAATCATGAAACTCAAGAAGAAGAATGCCAAGCGTAGCATCAAGCACAAAGTTGTGGTTGAGCAAGTTCAGGAGAACAACGTGAACGCAAACCTTGGCGCACAGGTATTCAATGCGGGGACATCGAACACCTTAAAGGAGTTTCAGAAGCGCATCTGCAAATTGCAAAAGCTGGAAGACAACAACCGTATGAAATATTCTGAGAAAATGCCTGAGGACTTAGGCTACCTGGAACGTACCACTGTTTACCCTGGTGAAATCGTATCGGGCTACCTTTACACCTCCGACCGTAAGGCAAGCGACTTGTTTGTCAAAATAAAGATTAAAGGTGTCGACTATCTCTTCGACATCAAAGATAGCAAGAAGAAATAAACTTCCTCATATACCAAAGGCTCGCACCCATCAATAGGATGCGAGCCTTTTTAA
>CAVKLF010000167.1:0-2423 GCA_963657075.1 bacterium
AGTAGAGGAGTGAACGACCAGCATCGAGCTTCGCCTTCATGCGAGAGAGCATATCATATACGGCGGGGAAGTTGATAATCTTCTCGCCAAACTGGGCACGCTCCTTGGCGTAGGCCAATCCCTCGTTGTAAGCCTCCTGCTCTACGCCCACGCTCTGTGCGGCGATGCCGAGGCGGGCACCGTTCATCAATGCCATCACATATTTGATAAGACCCAGGCGAGTGCTACCGCAAAGTTCGGCCTTGGCGTTCTTATAGACCAACTCGCAGGTAGGCGAGCCATGAATGCCGAGCTTGTGCTCGATGTGGCGCACGTCCACACCACCATCACGCTTGTCATAGATGAACATGGAGAGGCCACGACCATCCTTGGTGCCTTCCTCGGAGCGGGCAAGAACGAGGTGGATATCGGAGTCGCCATTGGTGATAAATCGCTTCACACCATTCAAGCGCCATGTGCCGTCGGCGTCCTGTGTAGCCTTCAGCATCACGTGCTGGAGGTCGGAACCTGCGTCTGGCTCGGTCAAGTCCATACTCATGCCTTCGCCCTGGCAGATACGGGGGATATATTTCTGGCGCTGCTCTTCTGAACCGAACTCATAGAGGGTGTCGATGCAACTCTGGAGCGACCAGATGTTCTGGAACCCAGCATCGGCTGCGGCGATAATCTCAGAAGCCATGGAGAACACGGCGTTGGGCAGGTTCAAGCCGCCATAGCGGCGAGGCATCGATATGCCCCAAAGACCAGCCTTGCGAGTGGCGTCGAGGTTCTCGTAGGTCTTGCTGGCGTAGAACATGCGACCGTTCTCCAAGTGTGGACCTTCCAAGTCCACAGCCTCAGAGTTAGGCTCGATGATGTTGGCAGCCACGTCGCCCGTGATGTCGAGCAGTCGCTTGTAGTTCTCGATGGCGTCCTCGTAGCATACGGGAGCGTCCTCGAACTGGTCTTTCTCAGAATAATTTCTTTCCTTCAAGTCCACTACACGCTTCATGAGCGGATGGTTCAAGTGGAACTCTATTTCTGGATGGTCTGTATAGTAATTAGCCATTTGTATAATTATTTGTTGGGGGAATTTAAGGGGAGTTAAGCGAAGTTATCGCTCCCTATGGTCGCTAGGGAAGTTAAGGGACAATACCTTGTCCTCCCTTGAGGGCATTGTTGCTTACAATGGCTCTGCAATATGAATTGAGAAATTTGCTTGTAATTTCAATGCTTGCATGCAGTTCCTCAAATTCTTGCTGAGATGTATACCCCAAGTCTCTTGCGAGGATAATATAGTCCCTACATTCCTCAAGGCTTCCTTGCGAGATGTTAAAGAAACGGAGCTTGTCGGCTTTGCTAAGCTTCTTGTAGCCTTCTGCGATGTTAGCTTCGATAGATATCGCTGCTCTGCGAAACTGAGAGGTCAGTCCGAAAATCTCATCCTTAGGAAAATGTCCTGTTATTCTATAGGTTAACAGAACGAAAGAATGAGCCTTCTGCCAAGCAATGATATTTTCAAAACTATAAGTCATAAAGCTATTGTCCCTTAACTTCTCTAACTTCCCTTAACTTCTCTTAAATTCCCAAATGATTCTACTTCGAGTTCTGTTTGTAATACTTGATGAGCTTGGGCACAACCTCCTCAACGGTACCATTGATCACATAGTCGGCAATCTTGTTGATGGGAGCGTCGGGGTCGTTGTTCACGGAGATGATGATGCCCGAATCCTGCATACCGGCGATGTGCTGGATCTGACCGGAAATGCCGCAGGCAATGTACACCTTAGGATGGACGGTAACACCAGTTTGACCAATCTGACGGTCATGGTCTACCCAGCCAGCGTCTACAGCTGCGCGGGATGCACCTACCTCGCCATGGAGCAGATGAGCCAACTCGAAGAGCTGATCGAAACCTTCCTTGCTACCCACACCATAGCCGCCGGCTACAACGATAGGAGAACCCTTTAGGTTGTGTTTGGCAGCCTCTACATGGTGGTCGAGCACCTTCACCACGAAGTCCTCGGCAGGAACATACTTGCTTACCTCGGGATAAACCACTTCCTTCTTGCACTCACCCTCATAGACGTGCTTCTGCATCACGCCAGAGCGAACGGTTGCCATCTGTGGACGATGGTCTGGGTTGACGATGGTAGCCACGATGTTGCCACCGAAGGCTGGGCGAATCTGATAGAGCAAACCTTCGTAGTGCTTGCCGCTCTTCTTGTCATCATAGTCGCCTATCTCTAGCTCTGTGCAGTCGGCAGTGAGACCGCTGGTTAGGGAAGAGGAAACACGAGGGCCGAGGTCTCGACCGATGACCGTGGCACCCATCAAGGCAATCTGTGGGTTCTCCTCCTTGAAGAGGTTGACGAGAATGTCTGTATGAGGAGCCGAGGTGTATGGGAACAAGCCCTCAGCGTCGAAAACAAATAACTTATCCA
>CAVKLF010000168.1:0-2308 GCA_963657075.1 bacterium
CGTCCACGCCCATGCAGCGCGTGTAGCCGTAGTTGAGCATCGTCCACTGGTAAGAGCCTTTCAGAGGGAGGCACACGATGCGGTCTTCCACCCTGTTATAGTACCAGTCTGCCTGCACGTTCACGCTCCAGTCATCGCTTACCGCACTATGCGAAGAACCTATCTTTCCTGCAACCATATAGGTCACTCCCACATCCACCTGCTTGGTATATTCAGGCTTTAGATTGCGATTGCCCACTAATGTATAGTAGAGGTCATTGAGGGTAGGAGCCCTGAACACCGTCTTATAAAAGGTACGGAGCATCCACCTCCCCAAGCTATACGATGCCAAGGCATTCCATGTCATCTTGCGCAGTGGCTTTGCCTCGCCATGCGTATAGTCGGAAATAGAAGTATAAAGTCCACTCACGTTTGCCTTCCATCCGCCATGCTGATAAAAGCCAGAGAGCGAAGTCTTACTATCCATACGATACACATAATGGAAATTTTTCACATCGCAAGTGAGGTCGCTCCAACGGAGGTCGCTCGAAGCAGAGAGTCCGAAGTCGTTCCAGTGGCAAGCCAGCGCCAACGCTCCATACAGGTCTTGCTGATGATAGCGATTGTTGGCGTGCACCGATATGTTCTCCGGATAATCTGAGCGATAGTGCAGATTGTCGTTGGCATACTTCACGATGGCCCTGAGGTCGATGGTCTGTACTGCTTTCTGTCCATTTTCCACATCCCTTTCACCTATTGGCAAAGAAGTGCGGTAAGACAACTGTGAGAAGAAGTTTCTGTCCCATTCCCTGCCCACATCGGTGTAAGCGTCCGACAGTCGGCGCACAATGCCCCCGGGCAACCCTCTTCGAGAATTGAAGTAATAGGTGTGCCACTCCATTCCCTTGTAGAAAGCACATCCCTCTATGCGGAACATCGTAATGTCCGAGTTGCGCCGTGTGCCAAGGGTGTCCTCGTACTCAGTATGATACTCAAAGGGATAATTACCCTTGCTGTGCGTATAGGCAGCGTCGACGAACCCCCATTTTTTATAGCTATACGTAGCAGCAACCTTATGGGTGCCAAACGACCCAAGTTGATACGAGGCTTGCAGCGATGTACTGTCTGGTCGATGAGTCTTAAGATACACGGTCGATGCCGACGCATACTCAGAAGCCGCCATTAGCATCTCGGTCTTGTTGGCATTGAAGAGCGATACCGACTCAAGAGTAGCAAGTGAATACTTACCCAAATCTACCGTACCATTCTGTGCATTAGTGATGCGCACGCCGTCAAGATATACCCCCACATGCTGAGAGCCGAGCGAACGTACGTTCACCGTTTTCTGACCACCCAAACCACCATAATCCTTGATTTGCACACCAGCCATATACTTCAAGGCATCTGCCACATTGCTGGATGGCAGATTCTGAATTTGGCTATAGGAGATAGTTTGGTGGGGGGTCACTTCTCGCATTGCCCTAACCACCACTTCGTCAATAGTATGGATGGAGTCGGCATGAAGACGCTGCTGAGACTTCGCTTTATCCTGCAAATGGGTTTGAGTAGCCACCTGGGCATATGCTGCCCCACTCGCTATCTCACACAACATTGCGCAAAACAGCAACCTATTCGTTCTTTTCGAATATCCCACAATATAATCCCTTGTACATTATATATTTATACTATGTCTCTCCATCACGAACCCATCCCACGGGGTTGGATAGAATCATCCTCCATCACTTCTTGATGGCAGAGATGGCAACGGCAGGTCTTCTGACTTGCATCCTCCCTTGGCATTCCGCTTCTCTTATTCCTAGAGAACACAGAAATGCTAAAACTCATGGCAAGCGGTCTTCCCGAAAAATTGTCAGTGACCATCGTGCTTGCCGCAATAAGACGCTTACAGCAGCGGGACTGTCCGGGCTTCTCACCCGATTCCCTTTTAATCACTACGCACAAGTCTCGCCGTGCTTCTTATTGCCTATCCCATAGGCCTTTTGCTCGGCAAGAACGATCATACCTACGGCGGTACGATGTGGCAGCAAACCAATTGCGAGTGCAAAGGTACGGCATTTTTCTGACATATCCGATAAAAAAGAAAGCTTTTTTAATATCCAGCCCATCTTTTCTTCACTTCGTCGCCTTTTTATTTGGCAGTCTGCGTTTTTCTTCCTAAATTTGCACAAAAAATCATAATTACACATTATTATATATATGGCAACAGTTGACGACAAGAAGATCATCTTCTCAATGGTGGGTGTATCAAAGATTATCCCACAAAACCAGAAACAGATTCTGAAGAACATCTACCTATCGTTCTTCTACG
>CAVKLF010000169.1:0-2242 GCA_963657075.1 bacterium
GTCCGCATACCAAGGAGGAAGAGGTGTTTGTGTTTGGAAATCCGCCGTATGTGGGAGGTAAACTGCAAGATAAGGAGCAAAAGGAGGACGTGTATCTAAATTTGGGAAAACTACCTTCATACAAGAATCTTGATTATATTTCGATATGGTTTTATAAGGCAGCTCAAATGATTTCTAGCAATAATGTTCTTGCTGCATTTGTGAGTACAAATTCTATAGTACAAGGAGAGCAAGTGGGAATGTTATGGCCTTACATATTTGCTTGTAATGTTGACATCATCTTTGCCTACAGCTCTTTTAAGTGGCAGAATAATGCAAAGAACAATGCAGGAGTTACTTGTACTATTATCGGTCTGGCATCCCCAAAATGTAATAGAAAAAGGTTGATATATTTAGAGGGTAAATCTCGTGTTGTAAAAGCGATAACTCCATACTTAACAGAGGGAAATTCGCTCATAGTTAATTCTTCAAATGTGTCTTTATCCAATTTACCTCAAATGGAATATGGAAACATGCCTTTGGAGGGAGGCTTCTTAAAACTTTCAAAAGAAGAAAAGGATGAAATTGTAACTTCATACCCTAGTGCGATAAAGTTTATTCGTCCAACAATAGGAGGAGATGAATTGATAAACTCAATTCCTCGTTTTTGTTTGTGGATTGAAGATGATGAATTGGAAGAGGCTGAGAATATACCTCCGATAAAAGAAAGAATAGAAGGCGTTCGTAAGTTTAGGCAAACAGGTGGTGAGGTTGCTCGAACATTGGTAAATCGGTCTCATCAGTTTAGATATAGAAAGATGGCTTTGTCTCATCAGATTGCTGTACCTTGTACGTCTTCGGAAAAAAGAGAGTATATGCAATGTGGGTTCTTTGATGCGAATTATGTTTCTATGAATTCCGTAGAAATCATATATGATGGTGATTTATGGCTCTTTGGATTAATATCTTCAAAGATGCACATGACATGGGTGCGCACTGTTGGCGGTCGCTTGGAAACTCGTTACCGGTATTCTGCTCAACTCTGCTACAACACCTTCCCTTTCCCCTCCATCTCCGACTCCAAGAAATCGGAGATAGAGGAGGCGGCGACGGAAGTGTTGCTTGCCAGGGAGAACTATCCCGAGAAGACCCTTGCCGACCTTTACGATCCCGACAAGATGCCGACGGACTTGCGTGAGGCGCACGAGAGCCTCGACCGCATCGTGGAGAGCTGCTATCCCGGCTCACCCTTTGCCAATGACGAGGCTCGTCTGGAATGTCTCTTCAAGCTATATGAGAAAATGACAGCAGGAAAGAAATGACAAACCATCAAAACGGAAAAGGCTTATGAACAAGATAAACGACAACATCGTTGACATCAAGTACCAGCAGACAGGTACTTCGAGCAACACCAACGCCCTCGGCATGAGGGAGATGCAGGCGAAAGCCTACGAGGCACGCAATCAACGCTTTTTGTTAATCAAGGCACCGCCAGCCTCGGGCAAGAGCCGTGCCCTGATGTTCATCGCTCTGGACAAGCTCGTGAACCAAGGCATCAAGAAAGTGGTGGTGGCTGTGCCCGAGAAGAGCATCGGACGTTCCTTCCAAAACACCAACCTGAAGGAGCATGGTTTCTTCGCCGACTGGAAGGTGGCACCTTATTTCAACCTCTGCGACACCACCAACGAGAGTGACAAGGCAAAGCGATTCGTGGAGTTCTTCCACCAAGACAACACGCAGATACTCGTCTGCGCCCACGCCACCCTACGCAACGGTATGAAGGAAATCAGCGACGAGGAGTTCAACAACTGCCTCCTCGCCATCGACGAGTTTCACCACACCAGTGCCGACGTGAGCAGTGGACTGGGCGACATCGTGCGCCGCGTGATGAACCATTCCACTGGTCACATCGTAGCCATGACAGGCAGTTACTTCCGTGGCGACGGCATCCCCGTGCTGCGTGCCGAGGACGAGGCACGCTTCCATCCCGTCACCTATAATTACTACCAGCAGCTCAACGGCTACCGCTATCTCAAGAACCTCGTGTTGGGCTATCATTTTTATCACGGCAGCTACCTCGACCATATCGCCGAGGTGCTCGACACCACGAAGAAGACCATCATCCACATACCGAGCGTCAACTCCCGAGCCTCCACCGGGTTGACCAAATACACCGAGGTGGATGAAATCATCAAGCTGATAGGCAAGGTGGAGAGCCGCGACTACAACAACGGCGGCATCTACTATGTGAGAACCCAAGACG
>CAVKLF010000170.1:0-2242 GCA_963657075.1 bacterium
CTTTTATACATCTTATCTCTTATTACGACTGAAATTACTCAATGGACTGAGTAATTTTACTCAGTGGACTGAGTAAAAGCCTTGTTACTGTGGGCAAAGATAGGAAAAAACATTGAATATCCTAAGGAAAAGAGCGTTAAAAAGCTTAAAATCCTAAGGGGGATTAGGCAAGACGATGGATAAAAACGATGATTGGCAGAATTTGCGAGGAAATTCTGTCAATCCATATACGGGTACTAAACGATTACTTCAAATACTCCCCGAAGTCGGTGAGCCTCATGTCGCCCTTCTTCAGGAAGGTGTCGTGCATGGCGAGGGCGGCTCGCATGCTCTGTGGCTCGTGGCCCTTCTCTGCCAGCTTCAGGTATTCGCGCAGCATGGGGCGATAGTCGGGGTGGGCACAGTTCTCGATGATTTCCTTGGCACGGCGAAGAGGTCCCTTGCCTCGAAGGTCGGCTACGCCCTGCTCGGTAACGATTACGTCTACATCGTGCTCGGTGCTGTCCACGTGGCTGCACATGGGTACGATGGCTGAGATGCACCCGTTCTTGGTGGTGCTCTGTGTGGTAAAGATAGAGATGAAACCATTGCGCTCGTAGTCGCAAGATCCGCCGATACCGTTCATCAACTTGCTGCCGCAGATATGGCTGGAGTTCTCATTGCCATAGATGTCGCACTCGATGGCGGTGTTCATGGCAATGACGCCCAGTCGGCGAATCACCTCTGGAGAGTTGGAAATCTCGCTCTGGCGGATGGTGAGATGCTGCTTGAAGTAGTCGATGTCATCGTACACTTCTTTCAGTGTGTCGTTGGTTACGGTGAGCGAAGAGCAAGAGGCATCCTTGATTCTGCCCTCGCGCATGTATTTTACCACGGCATCCTGTACCACCTCGGTATAAACGCTGAATACAGGCACGTTCGGATTCTGTCCTAATGCCTCTAGAACGGCATTCGAAGTGACGCCCACACCGCTCTGCAAGGGCAGGAACTGTGGGGGAATGTGTCCCTTCTTGAGGTCGCTCACCAGGAAGTCGGCTACGTTGTGTCCCATCTGTTCGGTCACGGGGTCGAGTGGTTTGAAGGCACGGGCCTCCTCCGGGATGTTGCATTCCACCACGCCCACTATCTTATGGGCATCTATCTCTACATATTCCTTACCGATGCGGTCGCCCACGTTCATGATAGGGATAGGGGTGCGGAAGGGGCACTCGGCTATCTCGTACACGTCGTGCAGATAACGGGAGGTTGGACTATGGAAGGTGTTCTTCTCGATAAGTACTTTCTTGGCCAGGCGAACGATGGTAGGCACGATGCCGCCAGCAGAGGTAAGGAATGCCTTGCAGGTGGTCTCGCCCTCCTCCAGGTCGCTCACCTCGATGATGGCAAGGTCTATCTCGCCGTAGAATCCACGGCGCAGTCGCTCTGCCATGTGGCCGAGGTGCATGTCCTCATAGTCTATCTCGCCCAGATTGGTATGGGTACGGAAGTCCTTGTTGGTAGAAAATGGCGCACGAAACTTGATGGCTTGGGCTGCAGCCATGTCTCCCTCGATGCTCTGCGAGGTAGAGGCTCCCGTCAAGATGCCTACCTGGAAGGGGCGGCCTGCCTCATGCTCGGCGATGGCTCTCTTGGAGAGTTCGCGGAAGGTGGCCTTAGGCACGCCGTTGGGTGTAAAACCACTGAGTCCGATATTGTCTTGGTCGTTTATCATTGCGGCAGCTTCTGCCGCAGTAAGTCTTGTATATGCCATTTTCTTCTATGTTATAACTTTTTGCGGCTGCAAAGTTACACAATTCTTTTTATATAGGCTAATCTTTTTATAGATTTATACATTCAAAGGGCAAATTACTTGCACTATCCGTATATATATGCAAGAATAAGGGTGATTATGCAGAAAGGGTGGCAAAAGTTTGGTACTTACAAGTATTCTCTGTATCTTTGCCTTCGTGAAAGAGCCCTTGCCGTGGAGCTGGATGACTTGGGCAAAGGACTCATTGACAGGAAAGAAGTGGGAGCAATAAAGTTTCGAGGATGGGAATAAACTAGGCCGTTTTGCTTTCCCCCTAAGAAAAGTGTTGTTTTTCCTTGGTTATTTCATAGGAAAAGTGTATTTTTGCAACCATAACCCTTGGAATGGTGTACTAAGCGACAGTTCTTTCATGTTGGAATGGTGTAAAAGACCGCTCTACCTAACCCTTGGAATAGTGTATATATTAATTACGGACAAAGCCTATGCGCAGAA
>CAVKLF010000171.1:0-2207 GCA_963657075.1 bacterium
GGTTGCAGTCGTACAGTGTTAGGGTGCAAGCCCTATAGGATATAGGGTGTGCTGACTATAGTCAATCGTTCTGCTGAGTATAGTCAGCAGCTTTGTCGAGTATAGTCAGCGGAACAGCTGAGTGCAGTCGGCATACTGAGTAAGCTATGTTTGATAAATTAAAGAATAAAAAGCAAGAATCAATAAATGAAGAATTTAGTACTTTCTACCGTGTTGGCATTCACGTCCATGACTTTGCAAGCCAAGCAGATGGCACCTCAGCAAGCTGTGCAGAAGTGCCAAGCGTTCAATATGACACAAGTGCATCTCCTACCTTCTCGTTTCCAAGAGAATATGAAGCGAGACTCGGCTTGGATGATGTCTATCTCCGTCAACCGTCTCTTGCATAGCTTCCGCAATACATCGGGAACTTTCTCTAGTCGTGAGGGTGGATATATGACTGTGCAGAAACTTGGCGGTTGGGAATCGCTCGACTGCGCCCTGCGTGGTCATACTACTGGTCACCTCCTTTCTGCATATGCCACGCTCTATGCCCAGACAGGTTCAGCGGCGCTCAAGGCAAAGGCTGATAGTATTGTGAATGGACTTGCCGAGGTGCAGCAGGTATATGGCAAAGGTGGCTATTTGAGTGCCTTTGCCGAGGGACTGATAGATAGAAATATCCAAGGAAAGAGCGTGTGGGCACCATTCTATACGCTCCATAAGATAGTACAAGGTATGATAGACCAGTACGAACTTTGTGGAAATGAACAAGCCTTGGAGATTGCCAAGGGTATGGGCAATTGGGCTTACAACAAACTCAAACCACTCTCAGAGAAAACTCGCAAGAAGATGATTCGCAATGAGTTTGGTGGCTTCAATGAGGCAATGTATGAACTTTATGCCTTGACCAAGGATGAAAAATATCTTTGTGTGGCTAAGTACTTTTATCATGACGAGAAGATAGACCCATTGAAGAATGGCAACAACGACCTTGGTACGAATCATGCCAATACCTTTATTCCTAAGCTTTTGGGTGAAGCCAGAAACTACGAGATGTTTGGCACGAAAGATAGTCGCAAGGCAGCAGAGTTGTTGTTCTGGACCTTGGTGAATGACCATGCCTTTGTGACAGGCGAACTTTCTGACAAGGAGCATCTCTTCAAGCCATCAGAACAAAGCAAGCATCTGTCGGGCTATGATGGCGAGAACTGCTGTACCTTCAATCTCTTGAAACTTGCCGACCATCTCTTCTCTTGGAGTCCAAATAGCAAGATTGCGGATTATTACGAGCGTGCGCTCTATAACCATATCCTCGGTCAGCAAGACCCAGAGACGAGCATGGTATGCTACTTCACTCCATTGCAGACAGGTGCTTATCGTCTTTACTCTACGAAGGACAATAGTTTTTGGTGCTGCGTGGGTAGTGGATTCGAGAGCCATGTGAAATATGCTTCGAGCATCTACTTCCATTCTGACAAAGACTTGTATGTCAATCTCTTCATCCCATCCAAGGTGGATTGGGAGGGAACAAGCATCGTGCAAGAGACAGCATTCCCATCTGCATCTACAACATCTTTCGCCATCGAGGGTAAACAGAAGAACTTCGCTCTTCGTCTTCGTTATCCATCATGGGCAACCAAGATGCAAATCAAGGTGAATGGCAAGAGTGTGAAAGCAACTAAGGGGGCAGATGGCTATGTGGCAATCTCTCGCTTTTGGAAAGCTGGCGATAAAGTTACTGTAGATTTCGGTATGCAATTGCGAGAGGAAGCGACCAAGGACGATGCCTCCAAGGTGGCATTGGTATATGGTCCTATCGTAATGGCTGGTAAACTTGATGCTGTTGAGCATCCTTTCAGCGACCCTACCAAATACAACGATTACTATACCTACGATTTCAAGATTCCAGCATCTACCGTTGAAAAGGAAAAGTACGAGGGATTGAAGAGTATTCAACGAGAAGCAAATTCTACAGGGAATAACACAAAAGACGATTTGCATTTCAAGACCAAGCAAGGAGTGGAAATCGTTCCTTTCTATGATGCCCACCATTGCCGCTACGTGGTATATTGGCAGAAGTAAAGCACATAAAATATTATGCCATGTTAGATAGAAGTTGTCTATGCAACAGTATAAAAGTTTCGTTCCGTTGTTCGGAATGTCCATTCCAAACTAAAGAGGTCTTCGTGTGACCCTTAGGTCATATGAAGACCGAGTTGTACGGA
>CAVKLF010000172.1:0-2161 GCA_963657075.1 bacterium
AACGACAAGGTGGAAAGCCTTTCCACTCCTTCGCTCAACTCTGCTGCAAAGATAGACAATTCCTCCGAAACCGCAAAGGAAAATGGCGAAAAATTCTCAATCAGGAAAGCATTAAAGGGTGAGTCTATCGTTGACTATGGGAAAGCGTCCTCGCGTGAAGAGATGCTCTCTATGCAACACGGTATAGATGAGGAGCGCAAGGAACTTGCCACAAGATACAGCCTTCGCAAAAGTCTTGTGACAAGTGGCTCTTACTTTAGCGGTGGAGGTTTGTTGGAAGAAGGTCTCAAGGGCATCATCAATCCGCAAATAGCAGTAGAGTTCAACGAAAAGGTTGCAGGTGTATATTCTGATAATCACGGCAACCATATTGTCACGGCAGACGTGCGTAATGTAGACCCACAGAAACTTGTCAGCCACATTGATGGTGAGGTGCAGTATTTTCATGCATCACCAGTCTGCAAGAATTTCAGCATAGCAAAAAATGATGCTGGTGAGGTGGGACTTGATGTGGAAACAGCACTGTCTACTGCCGAATTTATCAACAATATCCGGCCGAGGGTGGTGACAATTGAAAATGTCAAAGGATATCGTGGAAGCGAGAGTCTTGACATTATACTGCACTCTCTCAAAGAGAACGGATATGACTATGACATGAATGTGTACAACACGGCAGACTTTGGCGGCTACACTAATCGTGAACGGCTCATTGTCCGTGCTGTGCGTGACGGCAAGTTGCCCGACATGCCTAAACCGATTGATGAGAAACTCCGTCCGAAAGGTTGGATGGAAGCGGTGGAAGACCTTATGGATTCTCTTCCTGAAAAGAAGAACGGTGTGCCTGCATGGATGGATAGCCGGCTGAAAGCTGAAGGAATAGACTGGAAAAACATCGACAAACCGCTTTATGTCTTCGGTCAGGGCAACAGTGTCAAATCCGTTTCACATGCATTTGCCGATGAGCTTCTTCCTACACTCAGAACTAAAGGTGGCGATGTCATCATCATGCCCGATGGACGTGTGCTTGGTGTCACTCCAAGAGTTCTTGCGCGTGTGACTGGACTCTCTGATGATTATCAGATGCCCAAGACGGATGTGCTTGCCCATACCATTGTTGGCAACGGAATACCCACGCAATTGACTCATGGTGTTATTGCTCCGCTCTTGCAGAGCGTGTTCAAAGAATCAGGAATCCACCAAGAAAATGGAGACAACATCCGCTTCTCCCTCGCTGGTGAGCGTGGCGCAGCCAACATGGACAGAGCTGAGGAGGTGACCACACGGCTCGACAACCTCTCCGTGGCTCGAAAGATGGAGGAGGAGAAGAAGGATGCCAAGGCCATCAAGCTTGCCACTGGATGGGAACGTGGAGCTGACGGAAAGTGGAGATATGAGATGCCCGATGCCAAGATAAAGGACACCATAGACATAGGCGGTGGACATATCGTGAAACGTTATGAGGAGGATATGCTATGGACTGACGGAAAGCTTGGCAAAGTCGTAGATGCCCCCGAGCTGTTCAAGGCTTATCCGCAGTTGAAGGACATCAAGCTTAGTACGGATGCCATCATGAACGATATGCCGAGCAATGGGGCTTATAACAACGGCACGAAGACTATCACTATTCATGCGGATGATTTAAAGTATCTCAATTCCATTCTCAATCACGAGATTCAGCATGCCATTCAGTACATTGAGGGCTTCGCACGAGGAGGCAATGAGGCTTCGGTTGAGGCGGAATTCAAGGCTGCAAAGGCGGAATGGAAAGCACGCGCCTATGCCCACGAGTTGGAGGAAACGGCTAAGGAACTGGGCGGAGAATACAACCAGACGGAAGTGGAGAAAGCCTTGATAAAGGAGTATGAGGACATGGACATGCAGGAGTATCTGCCCGACAACGAGACTCGCATCAAGGGTTTCAATTACTTTGCCCGTGGGTATGCCGACCGCAGCATGGACGAAGCCGTAAAGCGTTTCCGACTTGAGACGAGCACCCGTGGAGATTTCAACGCATATAATGAATACCGCCATTTGTCAGGCGAGGTTGAGGCTCGGAACGTGCAGAAACGTATGGAAATGACTGATGAGCAGCGCAGAAACTCCCTTGCTTCCGAGACCGAGGACGTGGCAAGGGAAGACCAAATCTTCTTGGGCGTGGACG
>CAVKLF010000173.1:0-2109 GCA_963657075.1 bacterium
GCCAGTTTGGCTACGGCTCTGGCTCTGTGGCTGATACTGTTTTTGATTTCCTCACCCAATTCTGCGAAACTCTTATCGTAGCCTTCAGGTACAAATACTGGGTCGTAGCCGAACCCTTCTGTACCGTGCTTCTCTGTGGCGATGCTACCGTTTACGATGCCCTCGAATTGGTGTACCTTCTTGATGCTGGTGCAGCCGCAAGGGCAAACATCCTTCTTCTCTATATAGCAGATGACGGTGCGGAAACGAGCCTGGCGGTTCTCTTTCCCATCTAGTTCACGGAGCAGTTTCGCCATGTTTGCCTCGCTGTCATGGTCTGTTCCCTCAGCATAACGGGCACTATGTACGCCCGGAGCACCGTCTAAGGCTTCCACCTCCAGCCCCGTATCGTCGGCGAAGCAACTGATATGGTAGTGGTCGTAGATGTACTGTGCTTTCTGTAAAGCGTTTTCTTCCAAGGTGCTGCCTGTTTCAGAAATGTCCACGTTGCAGCCGATGTCCTTGAGCGACACCACCTCGTAGGCATTGCCCAGAATGTCGCGTATTTCTTGCAGCTTATGCTGGTTGTTGGTGGCGAATACTATCTTCATCATTGTAACTTTTCTATATCTTTCTCTTTGATTTTTACTCTCACTTCGTCAAATCCCTCACCATAAACACCGATAACGGAACTTTGGCTGACGAAGGCATTCGGGTCGATGATTTTTACGATACGGAAGATGGCTACACTCTCGTTCTTTTTGGCTAGGATACAGAGCACTTTTCGTTCGTGTCCTGTGTACCAACCGTGACCATCGAGAATGGTTACGCCATGGCCTGTATGAGTACCGATGGCATTGGCTATCTCCTGGTATTTCTGGCTGAATATCATAAACTGTACACTCTCTCGCTGGGCATTCATTACATAGTCGAGCACCAGGTTTTCGATGACCATCGTACAGAGACCGAACACCACTTTTCTCACTGCATCTATCGTCTCAAAGCCAGGCTTTGAATTGAATATGAAGAATGAACTGCCCACAATAACGAGGTCTACGAAGATGAGTACCCGACCGAGCGAGATGTTATGATACTTGTTGACGATGGCGGCGATAATGTCAGTACCTCCCGTACTACCATTATGCAAGAAGACGATGGCAAGTGCCAAACCCGTAAAGCAACAACCTATAATGAGCGACATAAAGTCTTGTCCCTCACCCAACACTTGTGCCATCTCGCCATTCGGTCCCATCATCAGGTCTTGCGCCAAGGCCAGAAACATAGAGAGCATCACGATGGCATAGATAGTCTTCACCATAAACTTGAAGCCTAGTATCTTAAGAGCAGCAAGTAATAAGACGGCGTTGATAACGAAGTACGACAGATAAATCGGAATATTGGTAGCATAGTAGATAAGCGCAGCGATACCCGTCACACCTCCTGTCACTATCTGATAGGGCAACAGGAAAATAGACCATCCGAAAGTATACAATAAGAGACCAAGGGTTATATAAAAATAATCCTTGATCTCGTTCTTTACTATTTGATTGATAGCTATTTGCATATAATCTTACTTTTTCAACACGATGTTGACAATCTTCTTAGGTACGATGATAACCTTCAGTACGTTGAATCCCTCCAGGTACTTTTGGCTCTTCTCCTCTGCCAATACCTGTTTTTCAATCTCTGCATTAGGAGTATCCACAGGGAAGGTCATCTGGAAGCGAGCTTTACCATTAAATGAGATGGTGAGCTGCATGTCGTTCTCTTTCAGATACTGCTCATCGTACTTAGGCCATGCTGCATCGCAAACACTGCCCTCTTCGCCGAGTGCAGCCCAAAGCTCTTCTGCGATGTGTGGAGCGAATGGAGCAATGAGAACTACAATATTCTTCAAGAGTTCCTTATTGCGGCACTTCTGCTGACCAAGTTCGTTCACGGCAATCATGAAGGCTGAGATAGAGGTGTTGTAAGAGAACTTTTCTATATCTTCGGTTACCTTCTTGATGAGTTTGTGTACGCTCTTCAGGCTCTCTGGCTTGGCTGCCTCGTCGGTGGGCAGGAAGTTGTCGGAACGGTTCTCGTAGAACAAGCCCCAGAACTTCTTGAGGAAGCGGTGGCAACCGTCGA
>CAVKLF010000174.1:0-2104 GCA_963657075.1 bacterium
TCGAGCAGATGGAGATGCAGTTCTTCTGCCAGCCTGGCACGGAGATGAAGTGGTTTGAGTACTGGAAGAAGGTACGCCGCGCTTGGCACGAGGCTCTCGGCATGGGCACGGAAAACTACCGTTTCCACGACCACGAGAAGTTGGCTCACTATGCCAATGCTGCCACCGACATCGAGTTTAAGATGCCATTCGGTTTCAAGGAGGTAGAGGGTATCCATAGCCGTACTAACTTCGACCTCTCTCAGCACGAGAAGTACAGCGGAAGAAGCATCAAGTACTTCGACCCAGAGAAGAACGAGAGCTATGTGCCTTACGATGTGGAGACATCTATCGGTGTAGACCGTATGTTCCTCAGCGTCATGTGCCACTCTTACTGCGAGGAGCAGTTGGAGAACGGCGACAGCCGCGTGGTACTGAAGTTGCCAGAGGCATTGGCTCCAGTGAAGTGCGCCGTATTCCCATTGGACAAGAAAGATGGCCTGCCAGAGTTGGCTCACGAGATTGTAGACGAGCTCAAGTTCCACTTCAATACCCACTATGGCGATCCTAAAGACTCCATCGGTAAGCGTTATCGCCGCCAGGATGCCATCGGTACACCATTCTGCATCACGGTAGACCACGATACTCCTAACGACCACAAGGTAACCCTCCGTTATCGTGACACGATGGAGCAGGAGCGTGTCGACATCGACCAGCTTCGCAGTATCATCGAGGATCGGGTAAGTATCACTAGCGTATTGAAGAAGCTTGGTCAAGAAATCAAGAACTTCTAATCTATAGATTCTAAAGTATATTAGATGAAATTGAAGAATTTGAAATATCTTTTCTTGCTCATGATGTCGGTATTCGTACTGGCGTCATGCAGCGAGGATGACGATACCACCGACGAGTATGCCAACTGGCAGGAGCGCAATGAGAAGGCTTTCGCCGATACCTTGTCTTATGCCAAGGCGCAGATTGCTGCGGGCGATGCTAGCTGGAAGGTGATTCGCCAGTGGTCGCTCGCCAACCAGACGGCCAACAAGGATGCCAGTGGCAATGCTACTACACTTACCTACAATGACTACGACCATATCATTGTGCATGTGCTGAAGGATGGTGAGGGGAGTGGATGCCCCATGTATACCGACTCTGTGAAGGTGAGCTATCGTGGTAGACTGCTGGGTACAGACAGTTATCCTGCAGGCTATGTGTTCGACAAGACCTTCGAGGGAACTTACAGCAAGGCGACAGCCCAGCTTTCTTCCTTTGCCATCAGTGGTGTGGTAGATGGATTCGCTACGGCCTTGCTCAATATGCACATCGGCGACCATTGGATGGTTTACATTCCTTATCAGTTGGGCTATGGTTCGTCTACTTCCAATAGCAGTATTCCAGCCTATTCCATGTTGCGTTTTGAGATTGCGCTGGATAGCTACTATCGTCCGGGACAGACTGTGCCCGAGTCTAGAGCATTGGGCTCTGCTGTCAAGGGCACTTGGATAACAGAATAGTGTACGAAGGGCAAGCGAACCTTGTATCTTACATTATTATATATAATAGGTAATACCGAAGATTATCTTTTAGGTAATATAAGGAGCGTTCCTAGGTGAATGAATATTCATCTCTTAGGAACGTTTCTTTTGTTAACAAGTGTTTGTGTTCGCACACAAATGGTATACGCTATACCAAAAAAATGTTATTTTTCAGCATTTTTCTCCCTGAAAGTATGGTTGTTTCTAGGAATAGTAGTACCTTTGCACCAGAAAAAATAAGTTTTAGGTTTTTAGTTAGGTAATAGATTGTTAAGGTTTAGTTTTTAGAGGTAAAGATTAAGATTGTTATTCAAGGACGACAGGTATTAGGATAAGGTAAATAAAAGATTGATTATTCAAGGACGACAGGTATTAGGATAAGGTAAATAAAAGATTGTTTATTCAAGGACGACAGGTATTTGGTTTTACTGGAAAGGTAAAAGAGAAGTATTTTGGGAAGCATAATTTAAGTGATTGTTTTTAGAAAACTCGATACAGAAGAGTGGCAGTTCCTCCATAGGGATTGTCACTTTTTTTGTTTGACTAGCATGTGTGTTGTCTAATGGGTGCAAGTCCCTAACGAGCCCTAG
>CAVKLF010000175.1:0-2088 GCA_963657075.1 bacterium
TTCGGCGCTCGATGCTCATCGTCTCGGGCATGGTGAGGATGAGGTGGTAGCCCTTTACGGCCGATACCAATGCCAAGCCTACACCTGTGTTGCCGCTGGTGGGTTCGATGATGGTGGCTCCTGGCTTCAGAAGTCCCCTCTTCTCCGCATCCTCGATCATGGCGAATGCGATGCGGTCTTTCACGCTGCCGCCAGGGTTAAAAAACTCCACCTTAGCGATGACTGGTGTCTCCAGTCCCTTGGAGGCTGAGAACTTGCCTAGCTCTACCAAAGGGGTCTTACCGATCAAATCGGTAATTTGCTTATATATCTTTGCCATAACTTTATCTATTAAGTGAAGAGTGAAGAACGAAGAGTGAAGAATTCAATAGTTTTCAACTATGTTCTTATCTCTTTTTCTTTCAGTTCTGAAGGACTCTCCGTTCTTCACCCTTCTGTAAAATATAATCTCCTTCTCAAGCAATCGAGCAAGAGAATTCTTCACTCTTCGTTCTTCACTTCACGTAAGTGAATGCTTCTTCGAGTGCCTCCAGCAAGTCATCGATATTCTCGATACCTACGCTCAAGCGGATGGTGGAAGGATAGATGTGCTGTTCCTCCAACTCCTCTGGGCTCATCTGTGAGTGGGTAGTGGTAGCTGGGTGGATAACGAGCGACTTCACATCGGCTACGTTGGCGAGCAATGAGAAGATGCGCAAGTGGTCGATAAACTCCCAAGCCTCTTTCTCGCCACCCTTAATCTCGAAGGTGAAGATACTGCCGGCACCATTAGGATAAAGCTTCTTGTAAAGTTCGTGGTCTGGGTGGGATGCTACAGATGGGTGGTTTACCTTGGCTACCTTGGGGTTGTTCTCCAAGTACTCTACTATCTTGAGGGCATTCTGTACGTGGCGCTCCACACGAAGGCTCAATGTCTCCAAGCCCTGAAGTAGAATCCATGCGTTGAATGGAGAGATGGTGGCACCTGTGTCACGAAGGATGACGGCACGGATGCGGGTAACGAAGGCTGCTGCACCAGCTACATCTGCAAATACGGCGCCATGATATGATGGGTCTGGCTTTGCCAATGTTGGGAACTTGTCGGCGTTGGCCTTCCAGTCGAACTTGCCACCATCTACGATGACACCACCGAGAGATGAACCATGACCGCCGATAAACTTAGTGGCAGAGTGAACCACGATATCGGCTCCGTGCTCGATAGGACGGATAAGGTATGGGGTGCCGAAGGTGTTGTCGATAATCAATGGGACATTATGTTTGTGGGCAATCTCGGCGAGTTTGTCGATGTCGGTGACGTCTGAGTTAGGATTACCGAAGGTCTCAGCGTAGAGAGCCTTGGTGTTAGGCTGGATGGCTGCCTCTACCTCCTCAAAGTTGCGGGTATCTACGATAGAGTAGGTTACGCCCTGGGTGGTGAGTGTATGTGCGATAAGATTATAAGAACCACCGTATAGGTTGTTGGCTGCTACGATGTGGTCGCCATTCTGACAGATGTTTTGCAGGGCGTATGTTACTGCTGCTGCACCAGAGGCTACTGCCAAACCTGCCACGCCACCTTCGAGGGCAGCTACACGGTCTTCGAATACTCCCTGTGTAGAGTTGGTCAAGCGACCATAGATGTTGCCAGCGTCACGAAGACCGAAACGGTCGGCTGCGTGCTGCGAGTTGCGGAACACATAACTTGTGGTCTGGTAGATAGGCACTGCGCGAGCATCGGTGGCTGGATCTGGATTTTCCTGACCTACGTGTAACTGAAGTGTCTCAAAGCGAAGTTTCTTTTCTGTACTCATAATCTATGTCCTTTCTTTTATTTGTTATTATTTCTTATTGACGATGCAAAGGTACGGCTATTTTTCGGATTATGAAATAGCACAGTAGTGGCATTCTGGATACCACGTTTGTGGTATTCGGTAGTTTTTTGCTCTGTTCTCACGATTTATACCTTATTATATATGGGATGTTCTAAAAATTAACAAGTTGATAATCAGTATTTTATTTGCATATTTGCAGAATTTTTCGTACCTTTGCAGTAGAAAAGAATGGAAATATGAAGAAAGTCACTACATATCGTACACCAATGGACAAGAA